>WLWR01000238.1 GCA_012103495.1 Legionellales bacterium | reverse complement strand
ATGCCACAATCGGATGAAATCGTACGTAGTAAATTATTATTAGAATCTTTGGATAAGGCCATCAAAGAAGGTCCGTGGGCGCGAAGCACTTATCTTGCTAACTTAGGCAAAAAATTAAAAGAACATCACTATCGAATTCACCAAGCACTGACAGAATTAGAAGCTCTTGAACATCCACTGAAATCGCAAGGGGGCGGGGGCTTGGCGCAACGTATTGCCCAACGCGCGGGGCAAACACAAGTATTTATTGCTCTGTACAATACTGATGGCACTAATTTAGCCAAATGGGAAAAATTACTGATGGGTTTGCGGACCTTGAGTGTTTCTCGACCTATTTATGCCAATGAAGATGACATGCGTGCTTTAGTCCGCTCCAAGCCCAACAAACAGAATGAAGCTTATGCGGTGGCATTCATCGACAGTGACAAAATCATTGCGATGGAAGAAGAAGTATTGCCTAGGGATAAATTGGGACACGCATTGTTGACGTTAAAAGATGGTGCTATCACACCTCAGCAAGTGGTGCGGTTCATGCATGTCAGTGGGCATTACCTATATAAAAATAATAAATTAGTACGCCAGGGCGATATTGAGTATATCGATTTTCGATAACGTGTTTTTGTAGTACGCTTGGGCTATACTAACCGCAGAAGTAATTTCTAGCACAATCAATTGGTTTGTAGTAAGTAGTTATGGCGCAAGCAGCACCTCAATCATCCGGTCAAGGTCAACAAGCCGATAGTGGGTTGGCACCCTTTTGGATCATGCTATTGGTATTTTTATGTGTATTGGTCATTTGGTGGTTTGCACATGAATACATCACCGCTTTTATTTTTAAAGTCAAACTATACCAAGCGTACTTTTTATCCTTGTTTACCGATCAATTGAATAAGGTCATTGTGTATTTAGAAACAGTCGATGTTTCCAGTGTGGATTGGGATCAAGTGACTCGGGTTGTTGAGTTTGTCGGAACTTATCTACGTTATCCATTCATTGCGATTTTAATCGCTTTTGCGACGGTGCTGTATTTTTCAAATGTGACTATGCGGTTTCGTAAAACCTATTCCATGAAGTCTTTACGTGAGCAAGAACAAGAAAATTGGCCGCAGATTAAACCGGTTACTCAATTGAATTTGGTGGAGCAAGACATCAATCAAGGGCCGTGGGCCATGGCATTATCGCCGATAGAGTTTGCTTTTAAATATAAATTATTGCGTAAACGCGAGATAGTGATCACTCAGTTAGGCGCTGAATCACCAGTGAATCTGCGCAAAGGAGAAGCTCGACGTGTTTTTACTCTGCAATTGGGAGCTTATTGGTCAGGGTATGAGACGTTGCCAAGTTATGCGAAAGCTTTGATGGCGGTTTTGTTTGCCAAAATTAAACGTGATCGACACACCAGTGATCGGTTGATCATTCAGTTTAATGATTCCACTGTCTTGGGACAATTGGATTTTAGTGGGGTGGATGAGATCATTGAGCAATATAAAGATGATCAACAAATTACCACTGTGTTTCAACAGCATGCCTATTTTTTAACAATCATGGCGTCTTTATTGGAATTGGCGCGTAAGGATGGGGTATTGCCCACTGCTGAATTTTTATGGTTAAAACCCATTGATCGCAAATTATGGTACATGTTAAATAGCATCGGACGACAAACACCGTTTGTCGAAGTGTCTGGGGCGTATGCGCATTGGTTAGCAGAAAAAGAATTAGGGCGTAAGAGCATGGTGCCAATGATTGAAGAAGCCGTCAAAGGATTAGAGCTCGCTGTGCGTGAAACCAAATTGACGCCTGAGCAGTTGGCGGGGGTGAGCTGATGTTACGTGGTATTGAGAATCGCCAGGAAGTTGATCCTTCCTTATTGCTGCGAGATACGCGTACCTTAGGACAGCGCATCGTTGATTTTTTTAAAAATCGTACCAATGTAGCGTTGATGCTGGTTGTATTGGCCGGTGCTACTTTTGCTTTGCCGGGATTTGCTGATATCTTTTTTATTTTTGGCATGGGGTCTTTTTTATTTGCTTATATTAAAAAACAAAAATTGCCATTTCGCATGCCAAAAGTGGCGAATATCAAAGATTATAACGATTTAATCCCAGGTATTAAAAAACCCAATCAATCACGTGGGATTGCCTTTTTTGGCAATGAAATGAAAACCAC
>WLWR01000016.1 GCA_012103495.1 Legionellales bacterium | reverse complement strand
ATACAAATTGTATACGAGTCGTATGGAAAGAATAAAACTCTGCGCATTCAGTTTAAATCAGAGGAGATTGGAGATAATATCACTGAAACATTAATGGAGGGCCTTGAAAATAAGCGCTATTCTAATGTTCATAGAATAAAAGAATTTGAGTTTAAACAATTTAATAACCTTGGCAAACCGTTTGCTTTAAGTTTAAATAAGCTTACTAAAATTGCGGGGGTAGATGAAGAAGTTGTCAGGTCTATACAAAAGAATCTAGGTTTCGAATGGCTCATAAGCAAGCAAAGGGATGAGGGTATGTCTTTAGATTCTAAACAGAAAGAGCTTGACCCTGCGGCGTCACAATCTGATTCGGCACAGCTTACAGAGTCAACTCAACTGCCTACAGAGCCAGCTGAATCTGAGTTGAGACAGTCTACAGAGCCAGCTCGACCTGAGTTTGTAGAGCCAGTTCAATCTGATTTGAGACAGTCTGCAGAGCCAGCTGGACCTGAGTTTGTAGAGCTAGTTCAATCTGATGCAGAGCCAGCTGAATCTGATTTGAGACAGTCTGCAGAGCCAGCAGCTGGACCTGAGTTTGTAGAGCCAGCTGAATCTGATTTGAGACAGTCTGCAGAGTTGGATCGACCCAAGCAGAAGCAATCTTGCTGGATGAAGTTTTTTAGTTGTTTGTGCGGAGGTAGTGATAGATATGAGGTATTGGATGATGCTGAAAACAACCACGAAATTGGAAACGGACCAAAAACTTAGGGTGAAATTTATTCGTTAAATCGGGGGACAGTATACATAATTTAGTTTCTATATTTTAGAGCTTTATGTCTCTGAAATAATTTGGAAATAAGTATACTGTCCCCCGATTTGTATATGACCATTCCGGTTACTTTTAAATCGGGGGACAGTATACATAATTAAATTTTTAAATCGTTAAATCGGGGGACAGTATACATAATTTAGTTTCTATATTTTAGAGCTTCATGTCTCTGAAATAATTTGGAAATAAGTATACTGTCCCCCGATTCCTCATGTCTCTGAAATAATTTGGAAATAAGTATACTGTCCCCCGATTCCGATTCCAAAGTGGATTTTTCTCCGAGGTTTGAAATTTTCGGTGAATAGATACAAAAGTTATTGAAAAACAGTGCAGCCAAATCTTTGATTATGGCTTGGCTGTGGTGATGATTGGAAACTGTTGACGTGTATATCGATGCGTTCTTACGAAGTCATGATGCTCTGATATGAAAAGTGGCTCCCCGGGACGGGCTCGAACCGCCGACCTAGTGGTTAACAGCCACCCGCTCTACCACTGAGCTACCGGGGAATGGGAAGGTGATGGTAAAGTGATCAACTGGCGAAGTCAAGGTAGATATTCGCCTGAATTTTCATAAATTGACTCAATTGATTTCCTTCAGGTTGCGATAAAATTATAGAGCTTATCAACATGCGTGAGAGGCAAGAAATTATGAAAGGGGGTGTGGACAAACAGGGCCTTTCTTGAGTCTTCCATTTGAAGTGCCCACCTCAACTTGTCGCAAATTCACTTAGCCGATCCAACGCAGTTTGCAACAAAGTCATGCTGGTTGCGAACGATAATCGAATGCAGTTGGGACTGCCAAAAGCAGTGCCGGGAACCACGGCGATGCCGCATTCATTTAATAAGGCTTCGGCCAATGCCACATCATCGGCCAAGCCTTTTTGAGCAATCAAAGATTGGCAATCGGGAAAAATGTAAAAAGTCCCATCGGCTGGTGTGACGTTGATCGTCGTCAAGGCAGACAATCGTTGATACACATAATCATGGCGTTGGTGAAACGCTTCAATCATTGGTTGGGTGAGCGATTGATCGCCCCCGATGGCTGCGGCAGCCGCGTATTGAGCGATTGATGTTGGACAAGAGGTGCTTTGCGATTGCATTTTTTTCATGCCGGCAATCACATTGGCGGCACCCGCGGCGTAGCCAATGCGCCAACCGGTCATGGCGTACAATTTAGAGACCCCATTGACAACGATGATGCGATCGTAAAGTTCCGGACAAACCATGGCTAAATTGCTAAAAGGTTCTTGGGTCCACATAATGTTTTCATAAATATCATCGGTGACAGTGATCACTTGTGGGTGTTGTAACAACACATCTGCCAATGCTGCTAATTCCGCGCGACTATAAATTTTACCGGTGGGGTTGGAGGGGCTGTTTAAAATGAATAACTTGGTACGAGGAGTGATCGCTTGGGCCAATTGTTGAGGGGTAATTTTAAAATCTTGGGCGATGGTGCTAGTGACCGTTACTGGGGTGGCATCGGCTAATTTCACCATATCGGGATAAGAAACCCAATAAGGTGCTGGGATAATAACTTCATCACCCGCGTCTAACAATGCTTGCATCAAGTTATACAAACTGTGTTTTGCTCCGGAGGAAACCAAAATTTGGTTGGCGGCGTAGGTTAACTGATTGTCGCGTTGAAACTTGTGAATGATGGCTTGTTTCAATTCAGCAATACCATCCACCGCTGTGTATTTAGTGTGACCAGCTTGCATGGCTGTGATCGCAGCTTGCTTAATCGATTCTGGCGTATCGAAATCCGGTTCGCCGGTGCTCAAACTGATGATGTCTTTTCCCGCAGCTTTCAATTCAGCCGCCCGTGCAGCAACCGCAAGTGTTGCCGAAGGTTGCACGCGCGCAATGCGTTTGGCTAAAGTAATGGTGCTCATTGTTTCCCCCACAGACGAAATGAAAGCGCCAATGGTAGGCTATTTTGATGAAAACAACAAACCTCATTATAATGCGGCTCCAATCATCACCTTAAGTGGTCATCATGGATAAAAAATTCCAGCTCCAAGCTGAGTTCACCCCCGCCGGTGATCAACCAACAGCGATTGCCAAGTTGGTGGAAGGGTTACAAGCTGGACTGGCTGAGCAAACCCTCTTAGGTGTGACAGGTTCTGGTAAAACCTTCACCGTTGCGCAAGTGATTCAACAATTGCAACGACCGGCAATGATCATGGCGCCGAATAAGACACTGGCGGCCCAATTGTATGGTGAATTCAAAGAATTTTTCCCAAACAATGCGGTTGAATATTTTGTCTCGTATTACGATTACTACCAGCCAGAAGCCTACGTGCCTGCTTCGGATACTTATATTGAAAAAGATTCCTCCATCAATGCCCATATCGAACAAATGCGTTTGTCGGCGACCAAAGCATTGATGGAACGACGCGATGTTATTATTGTCGCTACCGTCTCAGCGATCTATGGTTTGGGCGATCCCGAATCGTATCTGAGCATGGTGTTGCATGTATCACGAGGGGAGCAAATTGATCAGCGAACATTGTTGCGTCGTTTAGTGGAGTTGCAATATCAACGTAACCCTCTGCAGTTAGAGCGTGGTTGTTTTCGTGTGCACGGTGATGTGATTGATATTTACCCGGCTGAATCAGACAAGGAAGCAGTGCGCATTGAATTGTTTGATGATGAAGTTGAAAACATTGCCTATTTTGATCCACTTACCGGCGAAATATTACAACGGTTGCCACGCATTACCATTTATCCTAAAACCCATTACGTGACCCCGCGTGAGAAATTATTGGCAATGATCGATGTGATTAAAAGTGAATTGGCCGTTCGATTGAAAGAATTGGAGTCATTAAATAAATTGGTTGAAATGCAACGTCTGCAACAGCGTACTCAATTTGATATTGAAATGATTTTGGAAATTGGCTATTGCTCAGGCATTGAAAATTACTCACGCTATTTATCAGGACGCGACACCGGTCAGCCCCCTCCCACTTTATTTGATTATCTACCGGCGGATGCATTGCTGGTGTTGGATGAGTCCCATGTAATGACGCCGCAAATTGGGGCAATGTATCGTGGTGATCGGTCACGCAAAGAAACCTTGGTGGAATACGGATTTCGTTTGCCCTCGGCGTTGGATAATCGTCCGCTGCGATTTGAAGAGTTTGCCGCGCGCCAACCGCAAACCATTTATGTATCGGCCACGCCGGGAAAATACGAACAAGAGCACACGGCTTGTGTGGTTGAGCAAGTGGTACGACCGACCGGATTGTTGGATCCAGAAGTGGAGGTGCGACCGGCTACCAGTCAAGTTGATGATCTGTTGTCTGAAATTAATTTGCGCGTTGCGCAAGGTGATCGTGTTTTGGTGACTACTTTGACCAAACGCATGGCCGAAGATTTAACCGAATATTTGACAGAGCATGGCGTACAAGTTCGTTATTTGCATTCAGACATTGACACGGTTGAACGAGTGGAAATTATACGAGATTTACGGTTGGGCCGTTTTGATGTGTTGGTGGGCATTAATTTATTACGCGAAGGATTGGACATGCCGGAAGTGTCGTTAGTAGCTATTTTAGATGCGGATAAAGAAGGTTTTTTGCGTTCTGATCGATCATTAATTCAAACCATGGGGCGAGCTGCGCGTAACGTGGATGGTAAAGCTATTTTGTATGCGGACAAAATTACTGGTTCGATGCAGCGTGCGATGGATGAAACTGAACGTCGCCGCACTAAACAAATCGAATACAATCAACAACATAAAATCACACCTAAAACTATTAAAAAAGCTGTGAAAGATATTATGGAAGGCGCACGCGCCGATTCAGCCACCGCCGATCGACGAGCGATGCACGTGGCAGAAAAACAAGCACAATACGCAGCGCTGACTCCCAAAGAGTTAAGCAAAACCATTAAAACATTGGAACAAAAAATGTATGATCATGCGCGCAATTTGGAGTTCGAACAAGCCGCGCAAGTGCGCAATGAATTGACGGCATTACAAAACAGTTTAAAAGGCCAGTAAGTGATCTCAGTTATTATCCCCAGCCATGATCGTAAATTATTATTGCGTCGGGCATTGGACTCGGTATTGGCGCAAACATATCGTGAGATTGAAATCATTGTGGTGGACGATGGTTCCACCGATGGTACCGCGGTGGATGTTAGACAACGTTACCCAATGGTGCATTTGATAGAGCAAACACAGCACGGAGTGAGCCATGCGCGCAATCAAGGGATTGTGGCGGCGCAAGGCGAATGGATTGCTTTGTTGGATGCTGATGATGAATGGCATCCAGACAAATTAACCCAACAGCTGCAAGCATTGATCGCGCAACCGGAGCATCGAATTTGTCATACCGATGAAATTTGGATTCGTCATGGCAAACGTGTCAATCCAATGCGTAAACATCAAAAAGGTGGAGGGTGGTTGTTTGAAGCCAGTTTGCCTTTATGCGCCATTTCACCTTCCAGTGTTTTATTACACAAGGATGTGTTTCGCACGGTGGGTTATTTTGATGAAGCTTTGCCTGCGTGTGAAGATTATGACTTGTGGTTGCGTATCACCGCGCGCGAGCCGGTGCTATGGTTGCCGCAACCTTATGTGACAAAATATGGTGGCCATGCCGATCAATTGTCAAAACGATATTGGGGGATGGATCGATTTCGTATTTATGCTTTGGCTAAATTATTAAGACAGACGTCCTTAACACCGGTGCAATATCAAGCAACCTTAAGGACCTTGCGGCACAAATTAACCATCTATCAACAAGGTGCTCAAAAACGCCAAAAACGAACTCAATGGTTGCACTGCCACACCATTCAAAGGCATTTGGCTGTTTTGATGAATAACCCTGGCTGCCTGCAATCGCTAGACGATTCAATATGGCAAATTATTTGTGAGTTATTCATGGTGACAAGTCAGGCCAGTAGTGAGTTGGCAGAGAGGTAAAGGTTAGGTACCATACCCATTCTACTTCAAGCTGCAACTTTTAGGCTTGAAGCAACAAGCCAAACGCAAGTACGAATATATTCCTTGATTATTTCGGAGAGTATCAGCCAATATGGCAACCAAAACTGACCACATGTTGCCACCGACGCAAGGACAACTGCGCATTGTCGCTGCATTGGCCTGTGAATTAAAATCGTTGATTGCACGCTTGCAGTTAAGCAAAATTCCTCAATTACGAGCGTTTGATGTTTATACCAATCGAGAACATACAATATACGCATTGGTGAGTGGCGTGGGAAAAGTCGCCAGCAGTGCGGCGACTGCTTTTTTGCATGCATTTGCCCCGCACCCTTGTCCTGGGTATTTTAATTTGGGTATTGCCGGTGGGGCACAAGCCGAGTTGGGGCAGGTGTATCAAATTGGCAAAATCACCGATGTGGCTACGCAAACCAATTATTATCCAAGTTTCATTAGTAAACCCACGATCGAAGTCGCCTCATTGCACACCGTGGATCAAGCGCAATCCACCTACCCCGACCTAGGGTTGGTGGATATGGAAGCCAGTGGTTTTTTTGCTACAGCACGCCGTTTGGTGACGCAAGAGCACATTGAAGTGTGCAAAATTGGTTCTGACAATTTACAATCACCCACCCATCGCATAACATCCTCTCAAGTTGTGCAATGGGTACAGGCACAATGGCCGTATATTGAAACACGTTGTCAGCGATTGTTAGCTTATTCCACTGAACAACTAACCTATCAAACATTGATTGAGCAAGCGTTAACACAAGTCAAACAACAATGTCGCTGCAGCACCTACCAACAGCATCAATTGCGTGAATTGTTACGACGTTGGCAAGTGCTCAATAGCGATCAACCGTTGCCGTTGCAAGCGTGTACGAACGCCAGTCAATTGATTCGTCGATTGACTGAACAGTTAGAAACCCAAGCGTACGATTGGTGAGTTGAAACATGGCCGCTATTATTTATGTTGAACAAGCAATCAGACAACATCCGCGAGTGCGGCAGGCATTGAAACGGTTGAATCCTAAGCAAGTGATTGAGTGTGAACATTACGGCGAAATCTTCAATCCTAAAGGACAAAATTTCCGTCAACAAAAATTGCAGCCGGCTTTGATTTTGGCAGAAAAGCAAGGACGTAAAGTGTTGCCAACGCCGGAAGGATTTGGCATTGGTGGTCAACAAAATTATTATTTCTCCCACATGCTCAATTGTGTGTACGATTGTCGTTATTGTTTTCTACAAGGTATGTATCCCAGTGCGCACTGGGTTTGGTTTGTTAATTATGAAGCGTTTATCGAGGAATTAACTCAAACCATTGTGCAGCAAACCCAGCCTAGTTATTTTTTTTCTGGTTACGATTGTGATTCGTTGGCGTTTGACAGTCAGACGCGATTTATCGATACTTTTTTACCTTTTTTCGCGCAGTATCCACAGGCGTTGTTGGAATTGAGAACCAAAAGCACCCACATTCGCAGTTTGCTCAAACACGCGGCATTGCCTAATTGCGTGGTGGCGTTTAGCTTGACCCCAGCAGTGATTGCTGAACAAGTTGAACATAAAACACCGTCGGTGGCAAAACGTATTCACGCCATGCAACAATTAGCGCATCAAGGTTGGCAAATAGGGGTGCGTTTGGATCCTTTGATTTATGCTAGCAATTTTACTCAACTGTATCAGCAGTTGATTGATGAAATCATGCATGCCATTCCTAGCCAAAGCATCCACTCCATCAGTGTTGGGCCATTACGTTTTCCAACTAAAATGTATCAGCGATTGGTGGATTTGTATCCACAGGATCGTTTATTAGCCCATCCTCTGCATAAACGTGATCAAGTGATGTCTTATCAGGCAGAGCGGGAGCAACAAATGGTGGACTGGGTGCAGACGTATTTGCGACAGTACGTGGATGATCAACTTATTTTTCAATGTACGCCATGGTGAATGTTATGAACTCAATTGTTGTAACGGGATCTTCCAGCGGGATTGGCCGTGCGATTACTGAATATTGTTTGCCCGATTATCAGGTAGTGGGATTGGCGCGACGGCAACCCACTGTGTTGACTGAGCATCCACATTATCAAGCAGTTGTCATTGATTTTGCCCAGTTGGAATCATTAGCGGTGACATTGGCTTCCTTAACCACGGAGCTTCCACCGCCGGCTGCTATTATTTGTTCTGCTGGTTATGGTCAATTTGGTGGGATTGAACAATTCTCTTTGGCGCAAATGCAGCGGTTGATGAATGTGAATTTTCTCAGTCAAGCGGTGGTGGTCAAAGCGTTTTTACCAAAGATGAAACGGGCTGGTTGTGGCAAAATTATTTTTATTGGATCGGAGGCGGCACTGGCTGGTGAAAAGCAAGGTGGTTTATATTGCGCCAGCAAATTTGCTTTGCGTGGGTTGAGTCAAAGTTTACGCAAAGAATGTGCCAACAGCGGTTTGTCGGTTACGTTGATCAATCCGGGGATGACCGATACGGATTTTTTTGCCGAACTCACATTTGCTCCGAAAGATACACGGGTGCATGCCTTGCAACCTAAACACATTGTCGACGCGGTGGCGGCAGTTTTGGCGGCGGATGCCCATTGTGTATGGGAAGAAATTAACCTTCAACCGATCACCAAGGCAGTGGTGAAGCGAAAAAAAACCACTGCGGTGGATTGTGATAAGCGAGACTGAGCTTTCTATAGCCATTTCATTTCAAGATGTCGTCCAATGCATGCTTAAAATACCATCTGAGGTAATAAGCCAACCGCGAGTAGGGTTCTCATCTTGAAGTGGAATGGGTATAATGCGGCCAATTTATTTGCATAGTGTCGATATGAAGGTAGTGGTCTACGAGCTGGAACAATACGATCCCCGCCTGGCGCAGTTTCATCAGCTAGAGATCGAACTTGGACAGGAGGTGAAAAGCTTCTTACCCAGACCACAAGCGCAGTTAGAACAAAGTTTATTTCGTGCACACTACCAACCTGAACAGCAAAAAATTTTACTGGCGATGATCGATGATCAAGTGTGTGCGAGATTGGTCGCGCGGATGAACCCCACCGTGCGTGATGAGCAGGGTGCGCCTTTGGGGTTGATAGGTTATTTTGCGGCGCGCGAAACCAAAGACGCTGCACAATTATTGTTTGACGTAGCATTGGAATGGTTTAAACAGCACGGTGTCCAGCAAGTAATTGGTCCGGTGAGTAGTCATTTTTGGTATGAATCTGGAGTTAATTTAGGGCCGTTTAAACGAAGGCTTTTTTTGTTTGAGCCAAACAATCCTCGTTATTACGGTGATTTGTGGGAAGACTATGGATTTCACATTTTTGAAGATTTGAATTCATATCGAGTGGATGATTTGCCGAAATTATTAGCGATGTTAAAAATCGATTATCAACATGTGTTGGATCACGATTATGCGTTTCGCCCATTTCGCTTGTCTCGTTTTGATGATGAAATTAAATTAATGCAGCGTTTGATGCAGCAAGCGCAATTGCATCCTCATTCGATTGCCAATGCGCTCACTGGTGGCTTTATTCAACGATTGCCACAGTTAAAAACATATTTCGATCCACAGTTAGCGTTGTTTGTGATGGACGACATGCAGCGCGAGGTTGGGTTTATTTACAGTCTGGCGGATCATTTACCCACCGTGCAACAAACATACACTGGTTCTAGTCTGACCAAATGGTGGCGTACTCAGCGCGCCAAGCGAGCGGTGGATGTTATGAATGTGGGTTATGTCGCGATTGCCCGATCGCATCAACATCGTCGCTTGGCTAAAGGATTGATTTACAAAATGGCGGATCAAGCGTTGTTGCGTGATTACCAACAATTAAATTTCGCAATGATTCCAGCCGGCAGCCCAATAGAAAACATTTGTCGCCATTGGAGTCGATTGTTTCGCCGCTATCGATTGTATACTTTGTGGATTTGAAGATTTTTGGCGATTTTTGAGTTGCAATGCGCTTGCCAAAAAGTGGGCAAGCGCATTGTTGCAGCGTTAGAAAGTTGGCGTTGGTTTTGAGTGGTCAGAGTCTGTTACTGATAGTGTGAGGGTGGTGAGTCGACTCATGAGACTCGAAATGCTTGGAAAAAATGATGAACTTTTAGTTGCCATACCTTGTGTATGTGTCGCGGACGAAGGTTTTTTTAAGTCCTTAATTGATTGGGTAAATCCTTTGATTAAATCGTCAAGACTGGTGGGTGAAGACTTGGTGTTTGAATTGTACTTTGTGCTTTGGCTTAATTGGATCATTTGACTGATTGCTGGCTGATACTGTTGGTCGAACTGGCTTCTGTGGCTAAATATTTCTACGATGAAGTCATCAATCAGGTTGAGCTCCGCTTTTGCATGTGCCTGTGATGTTTCTGGGGCTGAGTCTGAGATAAAACAGATCATCGGTCTGGAATGTTCTTCCGTAAGATCAACGCCAGAATTTAGTAAACGAGGCGAGCCTTCTTGAGGGAAAATAACTTTTGTTACATCCAAACAATCTATGTCTGGATGTCTCGTCCGGCGTTGTTTGATCAAATTTAGCAATTGAATGATTTTTTCAACTTCAGCAATCACTTCCTTGATCGTCTTCGCAGGTTTGGGATGATAACTTTCTAGCGATTTTTTGGGTGTTTGAGGAACGACTTTGTGAGTCGTGTTCTGTGCTGGGCGGATACGTTGGAAGTATTTTAGTTGCTGTGGTGATAGCATGGATTGTCTTTTTGCAAGGGGGGATGATTTTGGTGACGGTTCCTGCTCTGGTTGCCAAGACCTATGCAAATCGGTGGTATCAAGAGTTAATACGGGCTGCTTGCTTGCTGGTTTTTGTTGACTATCAGCCTCTGGGTTAATAGTACTTTCTTTTTGAGGATGGGAATTTAGTGTGTCCGCAAAATTGTCACTCTTATTTTCTTTATCAGAATCAGCAGGAGTCGGTGGTTGTGAGCTTGATGTTGTTTTTTGATAAGTGTTGTTGGGTGGTTGGGATATTGGTTGTGTTGAATGCGATGCTTGCAAGCGTTGTATTTCATCAGCCAATCTTTCCTGAGTGAGCGCCAACTGGAGATTGTCTGTATAATTTTTTAACAACAAGTTTGCCTTCGCTTGGCATTCTTTTGAAAATGTTTGAACAGTGTTCTGCCATGAGCTTTCTAATTCTTCTTGACACGTATTTATATCTTGTTGCTGGGCTGATAAAAAATGATCAATATCGGTTGTGGAAATTGATTCTTTTTGTTCTATTTTCTGTAACTGTCTTTGACATTTTTGTTCCATTTGTTGAAGTAATTCTGACACTTTTTGTACTAAAGGATTTAACTTCTCTTGTTCAAATAGAGACAAGGTTTGGAACCATAAACTTATTGATTCTTGCGTTATGTTTTGTTGAAGTGATCTTAATGCTTGTTGTTGGATTTGCTGCAGGTCTATTGATGAATTCTGTAACGACTGACCTAGTTGCTGTGCCTTCTCTACTATGATTTGATTCAAACATAGCTGCCATTGTTGCTCTTCTTTTGATACCGTCTGATTAAGGGTGCTCAATGCTCCTTTCCAGGATGTTTTTATCTGGTCGATTGTTTTGAGATACTGCTGGACGGTTTGTTTTTCTGTATCTTCTAAGGTTTCTTGTGCTATAAACGCGCGTGGAAATGTTGATAGAGCTGAGGCGGTAGAGACAATAGTTTCCCCTCTTATGTATACAGTGTCTGTTGATCGGGAGGCTGTTCCATCGTTGCGAGAATCAAAAATTTCATCCATATTTACTGGGCGGCTACACATAATGATTTACCTTCTACTGATTACTAAACATGTGCAAGATCGCCATCATATCACCGGATGAATTAATGAATTATTAAGACGGCTGAACTTTAATTTCATAAACTTAGAACTTATTATCCTGATGCAGGACTGATTCAGGGAGAGGGGGAATCTCTACCCTACAATTCAAACCATTTTGTTTTGGAAGTGTTTTTCTTGATCTTCTAATTTAGGAAGGTCTATACCCATTCCACTTGAAGCTTCAAGTGGAATGGGTATATAAAAACATCGTACACGAAATCGTTGACAAGCCATCGATCTAAAAATAAGCTTACCCGTTCGCATAATAGGCACGTAGCTCAGGGGTTAGAGCACCACCTTGACATGGTGGGGGTCGGTGGTTCGATTCCACTCGTGCCTACCATTGAATTTGCATAGGATGGTGATTGAGGGGGTGAGAGATTGGTGCCTTCGATGACCAAGAAATGAGATGTTTGAGAAGACCATGAGTCCTGTAATTACTTTGCCAGATGGCAGCCAACAAACGTTTACCGCGCCGGTTTCGGTGGTGGAAGTAGCTGAGCGTATTAGTGTGAATCTAGCCAAAGCCGCTATTGAGGGTAAGGTCAATGGTCAATTGGTGGATACCTCGTTTGTCATCCGCCAGGATTGCACGGTGGTGATTGTCACTGATCGGGACGATGCGGGTTTGGAAGTGATTCGTCATTCCACGGCTCATTTGTTAGCACAAGCCGTCAAACAATTGTATCCACAAGCACAGATCACGATTGGGCCGGTGGTGGAAGATGGGTTTTATCATGATTTTGCCTTTCAGCGATCATTCACCCCAAAAGATTTACAACGCATTGAAGAGCGAATGTTGGAATTGGTAAAGCAAGATTTATCGATTTCACGTCGGGACATGCCACGTGATGAAGCCATTGCTTATTTTCGCCAATTGGGCGAGCACTATAAAGCTCAAATTATTGAAGACATTGCTGAAGATGAAATCATTTCTTTGTACAAACAGGGCGATTACGAGGATTTATGCCGTGGTCCGCATGTGCCGAGTACCGGTAAACTGGGCGCGTTCAAATTGACGAAAGTTGCCGGAGCTTATTGGCGGGGTGATGCCAACAATGAAATGTTGCAGCGTATTTATGGAACGGCATGGGCCAATAAAAAAGCATTGAAAGCGTATTTAATGCGCATTGAAGAAGCCGAAAAACGTGATCATCGTAAGTTGGGTCGCGAATTGGATTTTTTTCATTTTCAGCCCGAAGCGCCGGGGATGGTGTTTTGGCATCAAGCCGGATGGTCCGTGTATCAAACCATGCAGCAATATTTACGAGCATTGTTGGATGATCAGCAGTATCAAGAGATCCGCACGCCACAAATCGTCGATCGACAATTGTGGGAAAAGTCTGGTCACTGGGCCATGTTTCACGAAGAAATGTTTATCACCGAAACCGAAAATCACGTGTTTGCCATCAAACCGATGAACTGTCCCTGTCACATTCAAGTGTTCAACAGTCAATTGCGCAGTTATCGGGATTTGCCCATTCGGTTGGCGGAGTTTGGTAATTGTCATCGATGTGAACCGTCAGGGGCGTTGCATGGTTTGATGCGTGTGCGTAACTTTGTGCAAGATGATGGACATATTTTTTGTACCCATGCGCAAATCCAGCAAGAAGTGGATGTATTTTTGCAATCCTTGTTAAAGGTTTACCGAGATTTTGGTTTTGAAGACGTTATTTTTCGCCTAGCCACCCAACCTGAACGACACATTGGGTCGGCGGCCAATTGGGAAAAAGCCGAGCAAGCGTTGGCCAATGCTTTGACTCAGCGGCAATTGGAATGGGCCGTCAATCCGGGCGAAGGTGCATTTTACGGCCCTAAAATTGAATGTTCATTGCGCGATTGTCTCGGACGTGTTTGGCAATGTGGCACTATGCAGGTGGATTTCTCCATGCCGGAGCGGTTGGGAGCCCATTATATTGCCGAAGATGGTAGTAAACAAACCCCGGTGATGTTGCATCGCGCTATTTTGGGGACATTTGAACGGTTCATGGGTATTTTAATCGAGCATTACGCAGGTAAATTGCCAACTTGGCTTGCGCCATGTCAAATGATGGTGTTAACTATCACCGATCAACAACATGATTACGCACGTCAAATTACTCAAGAATTGAAACAACAAGGCTATCGTGCAGATTGTGACTTGAGAAATGAGAAAATAAGCTTTAAAATCCGCCACCATACATTAAATAGAGTCCCTTATTTAGTGGTGGTGGGTGATAGAGAAGTAGAAACCAACACCGTAGCAGTTCGTACTCGTGAAGGTCGAGACCTTGGTAGTCTGTCTGTCGGCGCGTTTCTAGCCATACTCAAAAAAGATGTGACTCATAAAGAGACCAAACTGCAAGGTCAAGTGGAGGATTAGTTATTAAAAATCGGATCAATGATCAAATCCGTGCCATAGAAGTTCGGTTAATTGATGGCAGTGGTGATCAAGTCGGCGTCATTTCGCGTGATGAAGCATTGCGAATGGCGAAAGAAGCGGGATTGGATTTAGTAGAGATTTCTGCGGCGGCAACGCCGCCGGTGTGTCGATTGATTGATTATGGTAAATTTAAATATGATCAAGAAAAGAAACAACATGCTGCCAAGCGTAAGCAAAAACAGATTCAAGTCAAGGAAGTAAAAATAAGGCCAAGCACGGAGGAAGGGGATTACCAGGTCAAACTACGCAACCTGAGACGATTCCTGGAAAATGGCGACAAAGCAAAAGTCACGGTACGGTTTCGTGGTCGTGAAATTGCTCACCAAGAGTTAGGGATGGAACTGTTGGAACGGATTGCCGTTGATTTGACCGATTGTAGTGTCGTTGAAGCGCGCCCCAAACGAGAAGGACGCCAATTGGTGATGGTGCTTGCACCTAAAAAGTAGGGTTTAGTATGGGTGCTTTGTTGCCCTAATGAAACCCTAAAGATTCAATAAACTTAAATGCGGAGTTCACAATGCCTAAGTTAAAAACTCATCGAGGCGCTGCCAAGCGTTTTCGAAAACGCGGTAACGGTTCAATTAAATTTCGTCGTAAAAATCGTAACCACATTATGACTAAAATGACCACCAAGCGTAAACGTCACTTGCGAGTGGAGGGTGGTACGTTTGCTACATCCAATAAACGCATGGCCGAGCGATTGTTAGAGGGCGCCTAGCCTTAAATCAATGTGTTCATTCAACGTCTAACTATTTTGAGGAGTCACGATTATGGCGAGAGTAAAGCGCGGCGTTATTGCCAGAGCTAAACACAAGAAGGTGCTTAAGCGCGCCAAAGGTTATTACGGTGCTCGCAGTCGCGTGTATCGAGTTGCTAAACAAGCAGTGATCAAAGCCGATCAATACGCTTACCGCGATCGTCGCGTTAAAAAACGTGAATTCCGTGCATTGTGGATTGTTCGTATCAATGCGGGTGCTCGTGAACACGATATTTCTTACAGCCGTTTCATGAATGGCTTAAACAAAGCCGGTGTTGAGCTGGATCGTAAAGTATTAGCCGATGTTGCCATGCACGACGATATCGATCCCTTTCATTGAGATGCCACAGCGCGAGCTGGCATTACCTTTAATTACCAGCAACCCGCCGTGGCCGGTCGCTCCGGCGTATT
>WLWR01000015.1 GCA_012103495.1 Legionellales bacterium | reverse complement strand
TATTCAACAAGGCATTACCCTTGATATTCTAAATCCGCGTTTACCTGAGGTATTTGATTTGGAACAATTGGGCCGTGCATTGCGTCCTGAACGTGATTTGCAATTCACCTACTTGAGTTTGCAAACGTTGTATGATCGCTATTTTATTCATAACCATCAAACTCGTTATGAATTACCACAAGCATTTTTTATGCGTGTGGCCATGGGTTTGGCGCTTGAAGAAGATCGCCCGACCGAGCGTGCGATTGAATTCTATCTCTTGTTGTCTTCCTTTGATTACATGAGCTCCACCCCTACTTTGTTTAACTCAGCCACTTTGCGCTCACAATTATCCAGTTGCTTTTTAACCACCGTGCCAGACAATTTGGCAGGCATTTACAGTGCCATCAAAGACAATGCTTTGCTGTCCAAATTTGCCGGTGGTCTAGGCAATGACTGGACCCCAGTACGCGCTATTGGCTCTCACATTCAAGGCACCAATGGTCAATCACTGGGAGTCATTCCTTTTCTCAACGTCGCCGATGCCACCACCATCGCAGTCAATCAAGGCGGCAAGCGCAAAGGCGCGCTGTGTGCCTATTTAGAAACTTGGCACTTAGACATTGAAGAATTTTTGGAGTTGCGCAAAAACACGGGTGACGAACGTCGTCGGACTCACGATACCAATACCGCTAATTGGATCCCTGATTTATTCATGCAACGTATGTTTGAAGATGGCGAATGGACTTTGTTCTCACCCGATGAAGTGCCGGATTTACACGACCTCTATGGACAAGCGTTTACACAAGCCTACACCCGCTACGAAGCATTAGCCACGCGCGGAGAAATCAAAAATTTCAAAAAGATTTCCGCAGTGAAATTGTGGCGTAAAATGTTAAGCCTATTGTTTGAAACCGGTCATCCATGGGTGACATTCAAAGATCCTTGTAATTTACGTTCGCCGCAACAACACGCTGGGGTAATTCACAGTTCCAACCTGTGCACAGAAATCACCCTGAACACTTCACAAGAAGAAATCGCTGTTTGCAATCTAGGCAGCATTAACTTACCAGCACACATTAATGAACATGGCTTGGATCAAGAGAAGTTAGCAAAAACGGTAAAAACTGCCATTCGCATGCTCGATAACGTCATTGATATTAATTATTACGCTGTGCCACAAGCCCGCCACTCCAATTTACAACACCGGCCAATCGGCTTAGGCATCATGGGTTTCCAAGACGCTTTGTACAAATTGGGATTAAACTACGGCTCCGATGCCGCGGTTGAATTTGCTGATCGCTCAATGGAAATCATCAGCTATCACGCAATTGAAGCTTCCGCCGAATTGGCTAAAGAGCGCGGTCAATACCCAAGCTTCAAGGGTTCGCTATGGAGCCAAGGCATTTTACCGATTGATTCCATTGCTTTGTTGAAACAAGTTCGAGGTCCTTATCTAGAACAAGACACTCATGCCACCTTGGATTGGAGCAGCTTGCGTCAAACAGTCCAAACCCAAGGCATGCGCAATTCCAACGTATTGGCCATTGCTCCGACGGCAACCATCTCCAATATTTGCGGCGTGTCACAATCGATTGAACCCACCTATCAAAATTTATTTGTCAAATCCAACTTATCGGGTGAATTTACCGTGGTCAATCCATATCTGGTGGCGGATTTAAAAGCACGTGACTTATGGGATGAAGTGATGGTCAATGATTTGAAATATTTTGACGGCAGTTTGCAAAAAATTCAGCGTATCCCCGATGAATTGAAACAACGCTACGCCACCGCCTTTGAATTGGATCCCAAATGGTTAGTGGAAGCAGCTTCTCGCCGACAAAAATGGTTGGATCAAGCGCAGTCATTAAATCTATACATGGCTGAACCTTCCGGCAAAAAACTAGACGTGTTGTATCGCATGGCTTGGTTGCGTGGGTTAAAAACAACTTACTATTTGCGTAGCTTAGGCGCGACCACCCCTGAAAAATCGACCATTACCGATGGCACACTCAATGCGGTCAAAATCGATGCGCCAAACGTATGTTCGATTTTGGATCCCGATTGTGAAGCGTGCCAATGATAAAAATTCATTTACTGTAACTTAAGGAGATCATCATGACCAACGAATACCAAACCACTGCCCCTCAATCAGCCAACGAGCAAAGTTCATTGTTGGATTGGAGCGCCTTAGAATCGGCTGAACCGATCCCTGCGGTTTCTCCTGAAATCGCAGCCACCATACAACACGCGGCAGCCACTCAAACATCAACCACGCAGCAAGCCTCCCCCCCCTCTGCTAAAGAGACCAACGAGCCAGCCAGTAACGGCGGCCACACAGGCTTGGAAGACATTGAAATGGGTGCTGCACGCATTCGGGTGGATGATAAACAAATCATCAATTGCCGCGCTGATTTGAATCAATTAGTCCCTTTTAAATATTTATGGGCATGGGATAAATATTTAGCCGGCTGTGCCAATCACTGGATGCCCAATGAAATCAATATGTCCGCCGACATTGCCTTGTGGAAAAGCACCGATGGATTGAGTGAAGATGAACGCCGCATCATCAAACGCAATTTAGGATTTTTCGCCACCGCCGATTCACTGGTCGCCAACAACTTAGTACTAGCAGTTTATCGTCATATTACCAACCCAGAATGTCGTCAATATTTATTACGTCAAGCATTCGAAGAAGCGCTGCACACTCATTCGTATCAACATATTATTGAGAGCTTGGGCTTGGATGAAGCCGAAGTATTCAACATGTATCGCGAATTGCCATCGGTTGCAAAAAAAGCCAGTTGGGCATTACCCTTCACCCAAAGCTTGGGGGATTCCACTTTCCACACTGGAACCCCAGAAGCCGATCAACGCTTGCTGCGTGACTTAATTGCCTTTTACGTGGTCTTTGAAGGCATCTTTTTCTACGTTGGATTCACACAAATTCTATCCATGGGGCGTCGCAACAAAATGACTGGAACCGCCGAGCAATTCCAATATATTTTGCGCGATGAATCCATGCACATGAACTTCGGCATTGATGTCATCAATCAAATCAAAATTGAAAACCCACATTTATGGAGCGAACCCTTTCAACAAGAAATAATCCAATTGGTTAAAAATGGCGTGGAATTGGAACATCAATATGCAATAGACACCATGCCCAATGGCATTTTGGGCATGAATGCAGACATGTTCCAAGAGTATCTGCGTTTCATCGCCAACCGACGTTTAGCGCAAATTGGCCTACCAGAACAATACCCTGGCGTCACCAACCCCTTCCCATGGATGAGTGAAATGATGGATTTGAAGAAAGAGAAAAACTTCTTTGAAACCCGCGTCATTGAATATCAAGCCGGTGGCGCTTTGTCGTGGGATACTAACGACTGACACTAAGCTTTTGCAACATCCTTATGAATAAGGGCGGGGGATCAACCGCCCTTATTCTCTACAGAAACCCATATTTTTGTGATATACTGCGCGGCGTTTTAATAGTGCTTTTTACTTTAATCACTCATAGAGTTTACTGAGCATGCGTATATTAGGATTCATTATATTACTCGCCATCCTACTGACAGGTTGTCATGGCGTGCCGAAGAAAAAAGTAACCACCAACAATTGGCAACAAGCTCAAAAACAAATCCTCCAACAATACGGCGCTCGCTCAGAAACCCGCTTGAAATCATATTTCAAGCAAGCTGGCGTACGTTATCCTCCTAAAAAAGTTAACTTGCTGGTATTCAAAAAAGAACGCAAAGTTGAACTGTGGGCACAGGATCACCGCCGCCAAAATAAATTAATCCGCACCTACCCCATGACCGCAACCAGTGGATTACCAGGGCCTAAAATGCGTCAGTGGGATAAACAAATTCCAGAAGGCATTTACAACATTGTGTATTTAAACCCCTTCAGCGAGTACCACTTATCGATGATGCTCAATTACCCCAATCAATTTGATCGTGAGAAAGCACGTCTTGATGGACGCACCAATTTGGGTGATGAAATTTTCATTCATGGTAAACGTGCTTCAGCCGGTTGCATCGCCGTGGGGGATCGCGCCATGAATGAATTGTTCGTGCTCATGAGTCGAGTCGGTGCCCGCAACGCCCAGGTTATTATCGCGCCGAATGACTTGCGCAAACGAAAACCTTTCTTAGACCATAAACAACCCAAACCCAACTGGTTGCCGGAATTGTACACTAAAATAAACCGCCGCTTGCAATCCTTCCACACCACGGTGAGTGCATAAAAGATCTATGCTTGTAATTGAAAACGACACACGTGACATTAGGTATGACAAACGATGGTTAAGGTGAAAGAAGAGTCGCATTTACTGCACGATGGGTCGATTGATTTACATGCCTGGCTACATCATTTATTACAAGAGCATCACTATCCAGACACTCAACTCATTCGATCAGCGTGTTTGCTGAGCCAACTAGCCGGTGAAGATCAAGCTACCGAAAGTGGTGAATCATGTTTGCAACAAGGCTTGGCCATGGCTGAAATTTTGGTGGATTTACAGGTGGATCAACAAACCATCGCCGCCGCCATTATCTATGACAGTGTGCATTATGCGGAATTGACGTTGGATGATGTAACGGAACAATTGGGAACATCCATTGCCAAATTGGTCGATGGAGTCGAACGCATGAATGCCATTGATAAAATGCACGAATTGAAAACCCACACCATCAAACATCGCTCCATCGACAATATGCGTAAAATGTTGTTAGCCATGGCCGATGATGTGCGTGTGGTATTAATTAAATTGGCTGAACGATTGCGCGTGCTACGCACCATTGCCCATCACGATACTTCCGCGCGCCAAAACATTGCCCGCGAAGCAATGGATATTTATGCCCCATTGGCCAACCGATTAGGCATTGGGCAAATCAAATGGGAAATGGAAGATTTAGCCTTCCGCTATTTAAACAATGAACAATACAAAACCATTGCCAAAGGATTAAGCGCCCGTCGTATCGAACGTGATCGCTATGTCAAAATGATTGTGCAAACGCTGCAAACTGAATTAAAAGCCATACAACTCTCCCAGGCGAAAGTCTATGGTCGCGCCAAACACATTCACAGCATTTACCGCAAAATGCAACGAAAAAATGTTCCTTTAGAAGAAATTTACGATGCCACCGCCGTGCGCGTGCTGGTTACTAACATCGACGATTGTTACCAAGTGATCAGCAAAGTTCATGAGTTGTGGCAACCAATTTCTGCTGAATACGACGATTACATTGTCAACCCCAAATCCAATGGCTACCGTTCCTTGCACACTGCGGTCATTGGTCCAGAAGCTCGGGTTTTTGAAGTACAAATTCGTACCCAGCAAATGCACGAAGAAGCCGAACTAGGCGTGGCTGCGCATTGGAAATACAAAGAAGGTGACCATAAGCTCAGTCGTCATGAACAAAAAATCGAATGGTTGCGTCAAGTGTTAGCTTGGCAACAAGACGTCGCTCATCAAGAAGGCATTCCTCAAGAAGTCGAATCTGAATTTATTGATGATCGCGTGTATGTCTTCACGCCCGATGGTGAAATCATTGATTTACCTCAAGGTGCCACCCCCTTGGACTTTGCATACCACATTCATAGTGAGGTTGGCCATCGCTGCCGTGGGGCAAAAATCAATGACCACATTGTGCCATTGATTTATCAATTACAAACTGGTGAGCAAGTTGAAATCCTCACCAGTAAAGACCCCCATCCTAGCCGTGATTGGCTCAATCCCAATTTAGGTTACATTCACACCTCACGTGCCAAAGCCAAAATTCATCACTGGCTCAAACAACAAGATTTTGATCAAAACCTCATCGAAGGCGAACGGTTATTAGAACGTGAAATGAAAAAGTTGGGATTGACTCAAGTAGATAAACAAACGCTCGCTCAACAATTTAATTTAGTCGCGGGCGATGATCTATTGGCAGCCATCGGGTGTGGTGATATCCGCTTGGGACAATTGATTCACAAATTGCATGGCCAATTGCCCAAAGCCGAACCTTCCGCTACAGCATTGTTAAAGCCTCGTAAAACCGTCAAGTCCTCTTTTAGCGAAGACGATGTTTACATTGACGGTGTTGGCAATTTACTCACTAAAATGGCTAAGTGTTGTCAACCCATTCCTGGCGATTCAATTATTGGTTACATCACTTTAGGCAAAGGCATTTCCATTCATCGACAAGATTGCGCCAATATTTTAAACATCAGTCATGAATTGGAAAATCGGTTGATCAATGTATCCTGGGGTGAAAAAGTCGCCCACTACCCAATCGATTTAATGGTGGAAGCTTACGACCGCCCCGGTTTGCTAAAAGAAATAACTGCTTTGATCACCCATGAGCGCACCAATTTATTGGCGTTAAACAGCGCTGTCAATCCACACGATCACATTGCCAATATCCAATTAACCGTTGAAGTCAATGACGTTGCCAACCTCAGCCGACTGATCGATAAAATCAAACAATTGCCCAACATCTTGGAAGTTCAACGCAGCAAGTGACATTTCCCCATTGAATGTGTTAGCTTTAGCCCATCATCAGTAAAGCCGTTTCAGTATTTGACATGCAGTTCACGACCCCAGGAGAACACACATTTGAATTATCTGGCCAGCAAGGTCATGTTTTAGAAGGCCGTTGGCAATGCCCTACCGAACTGTCCAGTGAGACAGTACTCCTTGTCTGTCATCCCCATTCATTACATGGTGGCAGCATGAATAATAAAATAGTCACCAGCATCACGCGCGCGGCGCGTGATTTAGGGTTGCGCAGTTTACGATTTAATATGCGCGGTGTTGGACACAGTCAAGGCACATTTGATCATGGAGATGGTGAAACACAAGATTTATTAACCATCATCGATTGGCTCAAGCATCAACCACACGTCAGCACCATCGCATTAGCAGGATTTTCATTTGGTTCGTATGTAAGCTATGCGGCGGCTTGCCAAACTGATGTTGAGTTTTTAATTAGCGTGGCGCCGCCCATCGCTCGTTTTTCCTTTACTGAGCAATTATCAGTGACAACCCCATGGTTATTATTACAAGGCGATGCCGATGACATTGTATCGCCGACCGAAGTATATCAATGGGCCGCACAACGCTCCCCGGGGCCTCAGATCCAACGCTTTGCCCAGGCCGGTCATTTTTTTCATGGGCATTTACTGGCTTTGCGCCAAGCCATTGTTGATTTTTATCACCAACATCATTCCCATGACACCTGAGCAACGTTATACAGCCGATTTAGCCCAAGGCCATATTCAACCCGATGCCCTTCAAGCGCAGCGAGTGCAAGATTTGCAACAAGTCTATCAACACCTGTGTCAACGATATTGCCAAGATTTACCCTGGTGGCGTCGCGCTTGGCATCGATGGATGGCTCGTACTCGTCCATCGACCAAAGGGTTGTATTTATGGGGCAGTGTCGGCATTGGCAAAACGTATTTGATGGACTTATTGTTTACACAATTACCATTGCAACACAAACAACGATGGCATTTTCATGATTTCATGCAACACATTCATCAACAATTACAAACGCTACAAGGCGTTGCCAACCCGCTGACGCAAATTGCCAAACGCATTGCCCGGCAAGCTCGCGTATTGTGTTTGGATGAATTTTTAGTGCATGACATTGGAGATGCGATGATATTGGCTGGCTTGTTAGAAGCGTTGTTTGCTCAGCACGTGACGGTGATCACAACATCCAACACCGCTCCACAACAATTGTATCAACATGGCTTGCAACGCCAACGATTTTTACCCGCAATTGAATTATTGACGCAACACTGTCGTGTGATTCACGCCACTGCCAATCACGATTATCGACTACAGCATGTGTTGAGTCGCGGAGTGTTTTTCGCACCGTTGACGGCGGACACTGATCAGCAATTATATAAACTGTTTCAATTATACAGCCATCATCAAACACTCCAGCCTGCACACATCTGCATTGCCGAACGCTTAATTCCAACACGCGCACTGGCGGCACAAATCATTTGGTTCGACTTTGATGTCATTTGCAGCTCACCGCGTAATCAAGCCGATTACTTACAAATTGCTCAACAATTTAATGTGTTCATCCTCAGCAATGTTCCCGCCATTGCCGAACATCAACACCATCGCATCACTTACTTCATTCACTTAATTGATATTTTGTACGATGCCAATGTGGAATTAATTTTATCAAGCACCGTGTCTTTACCAGACATTTATCCACGCGGAAATTTACTAGACACATTTCAACGGACCTTGAGTCGACTGCATGAAATGCAATCACCTCACTATTTGCACCGCTGCAATCAAACGTTCGACTGACTACCTGATTATATCCCCCAAATTCGGGGGACAGCAAATTCGGGGGACAGTATACTTATTTGGGAATTCGGAATTCGGGGGACAGTATACTTATTTGGAATTCGGGGGACAGTATACTTATTTGGAATTCGCGGAATTCGGGGGGAATTCGGGGGACAGTATACTTATTTGGAACTCCGGAATTCGACTTGGCAAGAAAATTGTATAAAAAGAAATAGGTATACTGTCCCCTTAATTCAAGAAAATTGTATAAAAAGAAATAGGTATACTGTCCCCTTAATTCAGAAAACTGTATAAAAAGAAATAGGTATACTGTCCCCTTAATTCCTTCGGAACTCCGGAACTCGACTTGGCAAGAAAATTGTATAAAAAGAAATAGGTATACTGTCCCCTTAATTCATTAATTCCAATAAAACTGTATAAAAAGAAATAGGTATACTGTCCCCTGAATTCCACTGAGTAATAGGTATACCGAATTTCCAGAAAATTATTTTTCTTTAATTAATTTTCTCTTAAGTTAAGTGCGGTATTCTTGTCGTCGAAATTCGAAAACACCTGTGTTTATAAATCAAAAAAACTGTTGGACACATTCTATTTCACGGAATGGAAACTCAAAAAATAATAAAAATGGCACGATGCATTCACTAACTAAGAGCAGGCTCGGAGTGAATTTCATTGGCCCATTCAAGATCGATAGTACGATTGAGATGATGCAATAAGAAGGAGGCATGAAACCGTTTTTGGAGTTTTTATTATGAGGCCACCCGGCACATCCGTTCCAGATAATCAACATACAGACTTAGAACCATACAGTAATGACATAGAAAAATATCTCTTACGTGAATCCCCGTTTGAAGATGAAACAAAATCAGAGTTCGAAGATTTCTTAACACAGCAGCCAGAGTTGAGAGAATACTTGGATTCTATTCGTGACTCACAAATAATCCCCGGCGTATTAAATGGTAAATATCAAGTTCTTAAACTTAATAACTCTTCTGAAAAATTTCCAGGAATAAGTGCAATTTTTGAGAAAATAACTCACAACATTACAAGTGGTCAATTAAGAAAAAAACCACCAGAAATACCAAAAACACTTTTTAAATTAAAAGAGCAGCACTCTCTATTGTGTGAAAATTTTAAATCCTTTATTTTAAATTCAATGAAATCAGAAAATGGTTTCAATCAACTTATTGACTTATTAATTTCACTCATTGAAACTTATGGTTTTAACCGTGTCGTTAGGAAGATGGGCACTGCCGACATGGAACCTAATGAAGATGCTTCAAAAAATCTTGCTTTAATATATGCGTACGCAACCGATTCAGTTTTCACAAAAAATCCCGGTCTTAAATACCTATTAATTTTAGAAACTAGAGATCATCCACTAGTAAGAAAAAATACTCCACCTCAATCAAAGTCAGATTCTTTATCGCAAGCATCAAAAACAAAGAATTTCGACTCATCTTCTAAATCAGCATTCTCACCTAGAAAGAGTTCCTGTTCTGCTAAAAAAGAGCCGGGAGCTTTGAAATATTCCAGCGCGACAATCCTCATTTTCCCTTCGCTACTACGAGTGATTCCAACATCCCCCGCAGCCCTACGCCTGCGCCATAATAACAACACCACTGCCTCTTCTTTAAGAGGCAGTCTCTACATCCATCTCTCAAATCAGGTGATAACCTTTTCTCCAACCAACTCGTGTTTATAACAATCCAAAACAATCACCAAGTTAAAATCATGAGCCAATCAATATTAAATCACCTGGATCATCAGCGACAGGGTTCACAATTGCCTCATTAAAATAGATAATAGCGGTCATGTTAGTGCATCGAATACAACACAATATCCCTTTGGCGCCCTTGACGACCTTGCGCTTGGGTGGTTGTGCACGTTGGTTTTTAACCTGTCACACGCTTGACCACCTGCAACAAGGATTGCAATTTGCCAAAGCTCATAAAATCCCTTGGTATGTTTTAGGAGGTGGCAGCAATCTGATTATCGCCGATGAATTATTTCCTGGATTGGTACTCCACATTCAATTGTTAGGCATTGAAAGCATTGCTACCGCTTGCGGGCAGGATCAATTATTAACGGTACAAGCGGGTGAACCGTGGGATGAATTTGTCCAATTCTGCGTTAATCACGGATTTGTGGGGGTAGAATGTTTGTCCGGCATTCCAGGCAGTATTGGCGCCACACCGATCCAAAACGTCGGTGCTTATGGACAAGATGTACAGCAGTGTATTGAAAAAGTTTTTGCCTTGGACAGTCATACACTTGAACCTGTGGTTTTCACAAACACCCAATGCCAATTTGGTTATCGTACCTCTCGATTTAAAACCATCGATTCTCAACGATTTATCATCACCCAGGTACAGTTTCGCTTATCCACTCATGCTCCCCCGTGCATTGCGTACCCTGAATTGGCCGAACGTTTAACGCAACATCCTGATTATCGGCCTAATACCCCCATCACCCAACAATTACAGTGCATCCGTGATACCGTGATCGCCATTCGACGTGGTAAATCGATGGTTGTGCGAATGGATGATCCCAATAGCCGTTCGGTGGGATCATTTTTTATCAATCCCATCGTTGATCAAGCGTCTTTTACAAAATTGCAAACCCATCATCCATCACTGTCGATTCCACATTTCCCCACCGCCGATGGTATTAAAATTCCCGCCGCTTGGCTGATTGAACAAGCGGGTTTTCATAAAGGGTATCGGTATCAAAATGTGAAAATTTCAGACCACCACACGTTAGCATTAGTTAATGATGGTGGCACCACCGAACAGTTGCTCACATTGGCTCAACACATTCAACAACAAGTCGCAAATCAATTTGAAATTCAATTAACCAGAGAGCCGGTACTCATGCCAATCTAACCCTCCCCAGGAATGATGCAAAGCCGGTTGTCATTTGACATATCAACCATCGTACTTGAAGATGCATTCAAAATCGTTGGGGGAATTATATTCGAATTAAAAACTCGACTAATTATTTAATAAAATCCCAATTTTTATAAAAGACATGATTGACACGCAATGAAATCAAGCGTACCACATTGAGGATTCGATCGATGAAAGCGGGATAAGCACTGGGGCGTAAAATATCAATAAACATACAATAACGTTGTTGATCCGAGCCATTGACCGATTGGTGTTGCAACGTATCGTCAAAAATAAATAGCGGTTGCTCCCGCCACACATTGCGATGCTGTCCGACTTGGATGTAAACATCATCGCTATCAATCGGATTTAAATTATACAGCACCCGCAACGTTACCCGCATGGGGCCAAAATGCAACGACGTAGATTGTTGTTTGTTAAACATAGAGACGCCAATGGTGCGAACAAATTGATAGTTTTGATGAAATTCAGGAATGCTGACACTGTTGTGAATGTTTTTGCCATACCATTTAAAAAACATCATTCCACGATTTTTATCACCCATCTTATCAGCCAATTCATCAATCAACCCCTGACGATCAATGGCTTGTAACAAAGTATTGATTTCCGTTTGATATGCTTGTGGTAAATCGGTTAATTGATAAATACGTTTGTTGCGCGAGGTGAATAAATCTAACAATAGATTAAATGGAGATAATAACCAAGTGAGCCAACCATTGCCCAAAAAATAACGCTTCACCGTCGCCCAATCCAGCGGCGCATTACGCCACAAATCTAAGCCACCACAAATTAGATAAAACACCAACAACCACGGCAAAAAATAAATCAGTAAACCAAACAAAACTACAGATTGAATCAGCTTGATAACCATGCGTTTACTATCACGCTTTGCCACTGGTTTGGAAAGTTCATCGGCTTGCATACAGCACCCCTTCGTTAATCACGATCACCTTGCTCAGACACAGCATTCAAATCCAATGCTTGCGCTTGCTCAATCAATTCAATCAAGGTAGATTCTGGTAAGCTGCCTGATTCGGCAAACACAATCGTGCGTTGTTTTAAAATCACCAACAGTGGAATCGAACGCACGCTAAAATCAGCAGCTAATTCGGTTTCTGCCTCCACATCCACTTTGGCAAACGTGATATCAGGAAATCGCTTCGCCACTTGGACAAACGTGTCGGCAAACGTTAAACAGGGTTGACACCATTGAGCCCAAAAATCAATGACAGTAAGGTCTTTTTGTCCCAATACTTGTTCAAAATTATCAGCGGTTAACGTCACAAGATTCATTGTTTCTCCCTAGCATTTTTTTCCGTAGTTAATTGATCCAAAATTGCAAATATGGCGTCACGAATTTGCATCACATCGCCAACGCCACACACTTGATGATACTGCAGTCTCGAGCAAGTTTGCGCTTTTGCTTGATAAAATTCAATCAATGGCGCTGTCTGCTGATGATACACTTGCAACCGTTTGGCGACCGTTGCCTCTTGATCATCATCACGCTGAGTTAATGCTTCCCCTGTCTCATCATCCAATCCTGGACGACGCGGTGGATGATAATCAACATGGTAGGTACGCCCAGAAGCAGAATGTACCCAACGTCCACTGATGCGGTGAATAATTTGTGCATCATCAACATTGATTTCTACCACAGCATCCAAAGCAATGTCTGCTGCCTCCAGCGCTTGAGCTTGTACCAACGTTCGCGGAAATCCATCCAATAAAAATCCATTGGCACAATCAGGCTGTGTAATTCTTTGTTTAACCAATTGAATGATAATGTCATCGGATACCAACGCGCCTGCATCCATCACCGCCTTAACTTGCTGTCCCAACTCAGTTCCTGAGGCCACCGCTGCGCGCAACATATCGCCAGTAGCAATCGGCACAATATTGTAACGTTCACAAATAAATTTTGCCTGAGTGCCTTTGCCTGCCCCCGGCGCGCCTAATAAAATTAATCGCATGCAGCTCTCCCACTCACCGCTTATAACCAGAAAAATAAAAACGGTTTCTTTTTCAATTTTGATCGACAACCACGCAATTGTGCTTCATAAGTAGTCGCGCGTCGTTGCACTTTATTGGCGACATTGACCAACCATGGTTTTTTCACATAGGTACGGCGTTGATAACCGCCAATTCCCTCATGGTATGCCAAATAAATTCGATACGCGTCATATTTCGACACTTTAGCCCGTGCATGTACCCGATGCCCATACCAACCGACAAAATCAGTGGCATCTTTAAATTTGGTGCGAGTGGCTGAACTTCGGCCGGTATCTTGGCGATACTCTCGCCAGGTTTGTTTCAATGCTTGAGTGTAACCCCGTGCGGAAGAAGGACGCTTCCAGGGAATAAAACCTAATAATTTAGTCCGCTTCGGTTTGATTTTAGCGTTAAAACCAGACTCTTGATGGATAATCGCCATTTGCACCTGAATCGGCACACCCCAACGTTTTTGCGTTTTTTGAGTGGCCCAATACCAGCGAGGATACTGTTTGAAAATAGAGCACACATTATTGATATTATTCGGTTGGGGCGGACGTGAACACCCAGCGATGAATAGACTCAAAATGACAACAAACAAATACTTTTTCAAAGTTAAAACCATTGTTATTATGCGTAACGAACATCGTAATCAGCGAGTCTACCAGGAATGAATGTATTTGTCTTCGATATTGAAACTATCCCCGACACCGTCAGTGGCCGCCGGATTTATGACTTGCAAGACCTGGATGATGATCAAGTAGCTCAAGCCATGTTTGCCATGCAGCGAGCGAAAAGTGGTCACAATTTTTTACCCCATTATTTACATCGTATCGTCGCAATTTCATTAGTCTGGCGCTTTCAAGATCGATTAAAGATTTGGTCGCTGGGTGAAACATCAGCGGATGAGGCGGAGTTGATTCAACGTTTTTTTCACGGCATTGATGAATATCGTCCTACGCTGGTTTCATGGAATGGCAGTGGCTTTGATTTACCGGTCTTACATTATCGCAGTTTGTTGCATCGCATTACGGCAGCCGGTTATTGGCAAACCGGTGAAGACGATCCCAGTTATCGCTGGAATAATTATTTAAACCGTTATCATGAACGCCATACTGATCTTATGGATGTGCTGGCCGCTTATCAACCACGCGCCAATGCTCCGTTAAATGCGGTGGCAACTTTGTTGGGATTGCCTGGCAAAATGGGGATGGATGGTGGCCAAGTATGGCCTCATTTTCAACGAGGCGATGTCAAATCAATTCGTGATTATTGTGAAACCGATGTGTTGAATACTTATTTAGTGTATTTGCATCATCAACACCTGCGCGGCCAATTAACCGATGCAGCGTGGCAACAAGAAACCGACTTGGTTGCAAACACCTTAGCCGACAGTGATCAACCCCATTGGCAACAATTTTTAGATGCATGGCATCGAACGTGATAGAGATGAGTCTAACTTGGTTTCGGAAAATACAATAAAAATTCTGTGAACTCACCCAGCTCGGCATTGCAAACGATGCTTCCACCATATGCTGTCATTACCAACTTACAGAAACTCAATCCTACACCGCTGCCATTACCATCGGTTCGATTGGTGTAATATCTTTCAAAAACTTGCTTAGCTTCATCAGATGTCATGCCCCTAGCCGTATCGCAAAATCGTAAAATATTATGCTGGTCATTGATGACCGTTGAGATATTGATTTGGCCTTTATCCACTTCTTTAATAAAATACAAGGCATTAGCCATTAAATTCCATATCACGTGTTTGGTTAAGGTCATCTCCCCACAAAATTGGAAATCTTTTTGTATATCACAGTGAATTAACTGTCGCTGTTGCGGATATTCAAAAGGAAAATGCTCAATCGCTTGGTCGACACAGTCTTGAATGGAGTAATATTGAAAATTGCTAGAATCCACTTTCTCTGTAACCATATTTTTCAACTGTAATGACACCAAATCATTCGCAGAATCAATTCGGTGTATCATTTTATTAATATGGACAGATTGTTCTTTTAAACTGTCGGTAGACACCAATAGTTCATTCTCTTTGCGTTCCCACAACAATTTTTTCATCACATTTCTAAGATTGACTAAGTTAATCTTCAGACCTGCAAGCGGCGTCCGT
>WLWR01000237.1 GCA_012103495.1 Legionellales bacterium | reverse complement strand
ATAAAAGCAGCTAAAATTTGTTTCAAGTTAAGTGTGCGTGGCTGACCATCTTCCAACGCCACCATATTAATGCCATACACCGTTTGCAGTTGCGTGTGGGCATATAAATTATTCAATATAACCTCTGGCATTTCACCCCGGCGCAACTCAATGGCCACTCGCATGCCATCTTTATCAGATTCATCGCGTAAGCCGGTAATACCTTCCAATCGTTTGTCTTTGACCAATTCCGCTATTTTTTCAATCAACCGAGCTTTATTCACCTGATAGGGCAATTCAGTAATAATAATTGAAGGCTTGGAACTTTCTTCCCCTTCAAAATGTGCTCTAGCCCGCAAATAAATGCGTCCTCGACCGGTGTGATAAGCACGAACAATGCCCGCGCGACCATTGATGATCCCAGCCGTTGGAAAATCAGGCCCCGGGACCAACTCCATCAATTCAGGAATGTCGATCTCTGGATTATCGATAAGCGCCACACAGGCATTGATAATTTCATTAACATTGTGCGGCGGCACATTGGTTGCCATCCCCACTGCGATGCCAGCAGAACCATTAATCAGCAAATTGGGCAAACGGGCCGGAAGTACGCTAGGAGCAAATTCAGTTTCATCGTAATTGGGAACAAAATCAACCGTATCTTTGTCCAAATCAGCCAACAATTCATGGGTGATTTTCGCCATCCGCACTTCGGTATAACGCATCGCTGCAGGAGAATCACCATCGACCGAGCCAAAGTTTCCTTGTCCATCCACCAACATATAACGCATAGAGAATGGTTGCGCCATCCGCACAATGGCATCGTATACCGCGCTTTCACCATGTGGATGGTACTTACCAATTACATCCCCAACAACCCGAGCTGACTTTTTGTAAGCTTTGTTCCATTCATTATTGAGTTCGTACATCGAATACAACACCCGTCGATGGACAGGTTTTAATCCATCTCGCACATCCGGTAGAGCACGACCAACAATCACGCTCATTGCGTAACCTAGATAAGAGGTTTTTAATTCATCTTCGATATTAACCGGTAACACTTCTTTTGCTAAATCGGTCATAAACAGCTTAATCCTCGGTAAGTCTGATTGGGGTCATTCCACAGGTGCGCCATAATATCACATTTCAATTAAAACCGCTGCCTTTGATCCACCGATTTTTATCGGCAATTGTTCTGAATCTTTGATGAACGAGGCTACTTGCTTTTCCAATGAGATGTATTAGTATATGGCACTTTATATTCTCCCAGGAGTGTGGCGGGAAATGAAAATAATAATCAAAAAATGGCTGATTTTACTGCTGGGGTTTGGTCTTGGAATTCAAGCATACGCCACACCATTAGATCCTGAAGGATTTTATCTGAACGCAGGCGGTGGTCCTACCTACGTCCCCAATTTAGAACCGACCGAAGTCATTTTGGTTCCTATTCCCAGCCCTGGTAATTCCAACGTCATATTGATGACTCCGATTAATGAATTGGTTAACAACATTGGTGGCGGTGCCACAATCAGCTTTGGCTATAAATACAAAGCGGTGCGTGGTGAAGGCCAATTTATTTACAATTATGCTCGTTATAAAGAATTCAGAATTCTCGGCGAACAAAACATCGATGACATCGCACCGGTACGCACCCGCGGCAACTCCACCTTGTTGGCCGGCATGTTCAATGTTTTCCTAGATTTTAATTTCTCGAACAATCCACGTCAGGAATTTATTTTTGTTCCTTATATTGGCGGCGGCATTGGCGTAGCCAATATCCAAAATGTTCCCAAATTAGAATTTCTTCCCCCCGAAGGTTCTGATGAAGAATTACCAGGGTTTAAACGATCCTTTAGCAGCTCATCGGTAGCCTATCAAGGCATCGCTGGCTTTCGTATTTATTTAGACAGTGTGACCTCTATCAATTTAGATTATCGTTATTTTGACGCCAGCAGTTTGGGATCGTTTAAATCATTTCAAATGCATGCCATTTATTTGACATTTACTTTCTTGCTCACGAGCGATAAGCGGTGACGCTTTAACCCTGCTTTGAAGTTGAGGCAAAACGCCAAATTTTCGGCTAAGATTCCCCCACTTGCAACAGACATAGGATCGGCAGCTTGAAGTGGAATGGGTCTATACCCATCGTACTTGAAGCTACGAATTTTAAGCGTGCATTGGACGGCATCTTGCGACGTTTTTCATGAAAAAAATCCTCGAATTAGCTCGGCTAGTCCTGCGGTTTTTTTC
>WLWR01000236.1 GCA_012103495.1 Legionellales bacterium | reverse complement strand
ATTGCGAATATAAATGACATACTGTTTAGCCGCTGGCGTGTATTTACTATTAGGAAAGCGTTGTGACAACGTGACAAAATCCCGATAAGCTTGCAATTGATCACTCATATCACGCATGGAAATATCCAACGGCACAGCACGGAATAACACCCCCCGATCCTGCTCAAAATTGGCAACGCCTTTCATATAATAAGCGTAATCCACATAAGAACTGGATGGATACAATCGGGTAAAACGCTCGGCTGAAGAAGCAGCGGCACTCATCTCATGATTTTCATAGTAGCTATAAATTAAATTGCGGTGCGCCTGCTCCGCATACGGACTAAATGGAAAGGTTGCTTCCAAATATTCATAATATCGAATGGCTTGGCGATGACGTTTTTTTGCCAATGCCTGCTCACCATTACTGAATAATTGTTCGGCAGTCAATCCTTGTAAATCCGAATAAGGATCACCACCAGAACAAGCCGTTACCAACCCAACACTAACCAGTAAGAGTAACAACCCACTTACAATTCGAAACAGCGACTTAGTCATACATCAATTCATCCAACGGTGTTTTATCTGCGGAGGGGCTCGCTTTGATCAGCTCATTGATCACATCGGTCATACACAGGTATCGTAATACATTCGGAGTCACATCGTCAAAAATGACTTTAGTCCCTAACAAAGAACCCTCAACCTCTTCAAACGTAAGCCCTAAACCATACCCTAAACACAAAGAGCACAATTGATCAGCGCGCCGTGCAATGGCAGGTAACAAACCGGCGTCTGCAAAAACTTCTTCATGCGTCATGAATTTATCATTCAAATAAAATTTAACATTGAGCATTTTGGAAATTTGACACATGCGCTTTTGAATTTCATTCATGATTATTTGCTCCACCAAAGGGCCGATATTTTTTTAGGACCCGCGAGTGTTGCCCGCAACCAGCGCAAAAACACATTCATGGTAAATCCAAATTTCTCCAGTAAAGCAAAAAACAACACCGCGATCAGTGCCAAAACCGCTGTCCATACTCGAATGTGCAATAAGAATAACAACAAAGGAAACGCTGCTCGCGCATCCACTAAAAAAAAGCGAGGATGTCGCGCTGAGTCACGCCAATGAGTATCGGGTTTAAAGCCGCCCGCCATATCTCACACTCCAAACGATCAAATTACATCGGGGTTGTCAAAAATTATAAGCAATTGTGTTACAAAAAGCCAAGGACATACCCTATACAAAATGTTCGCGCGAGCATAACGCAAAATAGGTATCAATGCCAGTGAGTTCGAAGAATGATCAAGATAAATAGCGGTGGTAAAAATTTTAGCAGGATAAAAATTAATTGGTGGGATACAAACTTCAGTATCTCCAACCAATTAATTTGCCGACGAAAGTAAACTAGGGATTTAAATGTTCAATGAGAGATCCGCTGATTCACCCAATAAATTCTTAAGTGCCTCACCAATCTGTTGCTGCTTACGATTATTTGAACGGTTATTGCTGGCTTCCTGAACCTCGGCACCAGCACGTACTTCTACATTGTTACTTGGGCTATTACTACCTAACCGCTGTTGTAACATTGCCGTTGTACTTACCATAATTTCCCTCACGCAACTTTTAAATCAGAGTCAGTATAACTTGAGAACCTTAACAAAAAGTTAAGCTAAAAATTTTTTTGAAAATCGATTTGATAGAATCCATACAAGGCTCAACCGTACAAGATCAAAGCGAACTATTCACCACAGTTTGGCGAATAAATACGATCAAAGAACCTTAACTATTTGGATTCGCTCACAAATTTTTCTATTTCTGCTAAGAATTCGGTCCCATACGCCTTGAGTTTATACTCCCCTACACCATTAATTGCTAACATAGATTGTTTATCTTTTGGCAAATAAGATGACATTTCAATCAAAGTGGCGTCACTAAACACAATGAATGGCGGGACATTATCGCGATCGGCGATGGTTTTGCGTAATTTTTTTAATTGCTCGAACAAAGCTGGATTGTCATCGGCAGGCATGGCCTTGGATGTCACAACCGTCCCTTTGGTTTGACTGGTTTTTTTATTGGTTTTGGTCAACCGTACCCGTGGTTTGGCCAACATCAGCGACAGTTCATCACGCAACAACGGCTTGGCCTTCTCAGTCAGCAACAAAATAGAATAGCGATTGATATCTTGAATTAAATAACCTAAATGAATTAATTGCCGAAACACACTCAACCAAGCCTGTTCCGACAAATCACG
>WLWR01000235.1 GCA_012103495.1 Legionellales bacterium | reverse complement strand
ACTGCGCCATCGGCGGTTTCAGGGGGCAGTATGTATTTATCGGCGATGTCGTTGATATGTTTGCGAATGTCTTGGCGAAATTGTTGAGCCAGAGCACGTTGATCGGCGGGGGTTGCCTCGCACAGCGCGCGAAAACTTTCCAATGGGAATTTAGCATCAATGGGAACATGGCCGGTGGGTGCTGGCAAAAACAATATGCAGTCCACCCGTTTGTCATTGCTGAGCGTGTGTTGTAAGGCGAAATGTTGTTCGGGTAATACATTGTGAATCAAGCCTGATAATTGCGTTTCACCAAATGCGCCGCGGCTGCGTTTGTCGCCTAAAATTTCTTGCAAACTAACCACATGACTGGACAGTTCAGTGATTTTTTTCTGCGCCTCATCAATCAGTGCCAATCGTTTGACTACATCGGTAAACGTTTGGGTGGTTTTGGCAAAACCTTCGGCCAGTCGTTGTTCGACGACGCCACTGATGGCTGATAATTGTTGATTGGTTTGTTGGGTCAAATGTTGTAACTGTTCGTTGGTAGTGGTGGTGTTTTGACGTAAGGTCAGTTGTAATTGATCGCGAATGTCTTGCATGCGTTGGTTTAAAGCACTGTGTAAGTGTTCAATGGCTTGTACTTGTCCAGTTTTTACTTGCGCCAAAATTTGTTCACGACTGTGGGCCAATTGTTCCAGGAGTGTCTGGCTTTGTTGTTGCGCTTGCAGGGTGTTGGCTTGCTGTTGGCTATTGACTTGTTGATAAATTTGGTTAGTGTAATTCGATAATGCGTCGAATTGGCCTGCTAAATGTGTTTGCAATTGTTGTTTACGCTGGTGTTGCCAAATGAGCCAGCCGATGAAGCCAAGTTGGAGTAGACTTAAAGCAATCAATGCAGTAATGAACAAAGTGGTTGAATCAAACATGCGGTTGGTGCCGATTGGATTATAAATTTATGATGGGATTGTACAAGGTTTAAGGGTTATGCAAAAGAGACAACAGTCACAAACACACCATGCTGTATTATATGGAGTAGGACTTTTTTTTACCCTGATGGCCTTTTTTATCGGGGTGTTTTCGCTGTATATTCTGCCATTCATTTTGTTTCAATCGCTGCATTATAATGTGCCTTTGTTTGTGGTCAAATTGCATCAATGGTTTATTCAACAGCATCAAATGACGGGATTGTTGTTGGTGTTTCTTATTTGGTTTCCTTTTGTATTGATCGCGGGATTGTGTGGCTATCTGGCTCGTTGGATCAATGCGTATATTGAAACCGAACAGGAATCGATGCGAACCACTCAAGTCGTTTATGATGTTGAAACCGCGCGTGCACGTATTCGTGATTTGGTGATTAAATTAAGTTTGACTGGATTGGGTGTCATTGTGGCGTTACTATTGTTTGAATATTTGTTGTTGAGGGGTTAACCATGAAAAAATGCTGGAGACGCTGGCGGTTAAAATCGTTGAACAAAAAAGTCGAAAGTCTATTGCGCCAGCGCCAAAACAATCCTGTTAGTGACGCTGATATTGCGAAAGAAATTCAATTGCATATGGCGATTGGCCACATCTATGATCAGCATCGGTTTGATAAAAAAATACCGTATGCCGAACGATTGGCTTTGGAAAGTTATCGCGCTGCCGCTGCTTTGGAAAATCCTCAGGCCCAATACATCGTTGGCGAACGGTTGATGGAGTTTGGCAAGTTTTGGGATCGCATGCAGACCAGTTTATACGGTTGTCAGGCGCATAAAAAATATGCTGAGCAGGCCTATCAAGAGGCATTTGTTTATTTAGAAGCTTGTGACAAACAACAATATCCAAAGGCCAAACGGTTACAAGGCTTGGCATGGATTAATGGTTGGGGTGTGGAAAAGGATTTTGACAAAGGAGTGGCATGGGTAGTTGATAGCATTGAAATGGAAGGTAAGTGGGATCAATTAACTGATATTTTAACCAAAATTGAATTGAACACACCGGACTTTTTCGCTTCCATTCGCAAAGCTAGAGAAGCTAGACGCCATATGGAATAATGGATTGGATCAGACTGAATCAAAATTTTAAACAACACAAAGCACAATTTTTTTGGCAATGTTCTTTGGTGACGTTGATTGTTTTATTGACCTTGTTTTCATTAAATATGCTATCCAATCAAATTGTGATTGTTTCCATTGGTGCAACCGCGTTTACTGTTTTTACCATGCCCCATCGCCGCTTTACCCAGCGGCGATTTATTTTGGGAGGTTACTTGGTTGGGATTGGCGTGGGA
>WLWR01000234.1 GCA_012103495.1 Legionellales bacterium | reverse complement strand
AATGGTTTTGAAAGTGTTTTTGGGATGCACCACCCCTAATGAAATAATCATTTTTAATGCGTCTTCTACACTGATCGACAGTTCCAAAGCATCTTTGGCTGGCACCAACATTAAAAATCCCGAGGTAGGATTGGGGGTGGTGGGTAAAAATACGGTGACCATCGGTTCACCTACATGGCCAGATACTTCTGTCACACCATCGCCGGTTTTGAATACGATGCTCCATAACCCGCGTCTGGGGTATTCAATCAGTAATACTTTACGAAACGATTGGCTTTGTTTGGCCAATACGGTTTCCGATACTTGTTTCACCGCTTTGTAAATGGTGTTGACCAGTGGAATCTTATCGATGATCGCTTCCCATAAATGCAGCAGACGTCGCCCTAAAAAGTTGGTTACCAAGATCCCGGTAACCAATACGATTACTAGAGCCAGTACGATACCCAACCCAGGTAGACGAAAGCCTAATAATACTTCGGGTTGATATGCCGCGGGTAACAAAGCCAAGGTTTTATCCATGGTATCAACTAACAAACGCACCACCAAGAAAGTTGCAGCCAGAGGCAACCACAATAATAAGCCAGCAATGATAAACCGACGGATAGCGTGTCGACGGCGGCGGCGGATTCTCATGAGCTACTGTCCGTAGAAGATGATGTACCGGTGTCCGCACTGTTTTGTTTCGTTTGATTGTCGGAAGTTGTTGATGATGGAGCAGTATCAGTTGCTTCAGTTGTTTTAGTTTTCGCCGATGATTTGTCTTTAAAATCGGTCACATACCAACCCGATCCTTTCAATTCAAAGCCACAGGCAGATACTAATTTAGTCACCCCTTCATGTTGACACTGCGGACAATGACTCAACGGCGGATCGCTGATCTTTTGCATTTCCTCAAATTGATACTGACAAACAGGACATTGATATTCATAAATCGGCATCGGATATTCCTCTACACAAAGCGTAAAGACCGGCATTATATACCCATCGTACCTGAAGATGCGAACGCTGTTTATGCGTCGGTAAACTTTCTCAATTCTCAGCTGGTTCATGAGACGAACCTTCGAACTAACAAACTTACTGTGAATATTTAATACAGAAATAGCCTTGAAATACAGCGACAGTCTCATTTTCATCCCTATTGACCGATTAAAGTATTTTTTCTCCCTTGAATTTTAAAAGCAACCGATTACACTGCGGCATGGGTTCAATGACGTAGGAAAAATCATGCATGTTTCTCAATTTTTACTCACCACTTTGAAAGAAACCCCAGCCGATGCAGAAACAATCAGTCATCAATTGATGCTGCGTGCGGGATTGATTCGCCGCTTGGCCTCGGGATTATACACTTGGCTACCGTTAGGCCAGCGTGTGTTGCATCGTGTGACCCAAATTGTACGTGAAGAAATGGATCAATCCGGCGCCTTGGAAATGCTGATGCCCGCCGTACAACCAGCCGAATTGTGGCAAGAGTCTGATCGATGGGATACCTTTGGCGATCAACTGTTGAAAATGCAAGATCGCAATGAGCGCTGGTATTGTTTTGGCCCTACCCATGAAGAAGTCATCACCCAATTGGCCCGCCATGAATTACACAGTTATAAACAATTACCCATCAATTTTTATCAAATCCAAACTAAATTTCGTGATGAAATTCGACCGCGCTTTGGGGTGATGCGTGCCCGTGAATTTTTGATGAAAGATGCTTATTCCTTCCATTTAGATCAAGCCTCACTGGCTAATACCTATCAATCTATGCAGCAAACTTACTGTGCCATTTTTGATCGTTTGGGTTTGCATTATCGCACCGTACAAGCCGACAGTGGTAGCATTGGTGGTAATCAATCGCATGAATTTCAAGTGTTAGCCGATTCAGGTGAAGATGTTATTTTTTACAGTGATCAAAGCGATTATGCAGCAAACATTGAGTTGGCCGAAGCGATCCCAGCGGTGACCACGCGCCCAGCGCCAACGGCTCAATTGCAATTGATTGAAACACCTACACAACACACCATCACCGCAGTGTGCGACGCATTGAAGTGTTCAGCACAACAAACGGTGAAAACATTGATTGTCCACGGCACCGAACATCCATTGGTTGCCCTTATATTACGCGGAGATCATGAGTTAAATCTACTAAAGGCGGAAAAACACCGCCACCCAAGCCACGGCGCACGCACCCGTCCCGCAGGAGCGAGTCTCACCAACGCCTCGCTCATGGACCCGCATGCGGACATGCCCGGGTGCCACGCGCTC
>WLWR01000233.1 GCA_012103495.1 Legionellales bacterium | reverse complement strand
TAACAATTTATTTTTTGTCGAAGAGCGATACGACTTATCAGCGGTGGGTCGGATGAAACTCAATCGTCGAGTTGGTTTTGACGATCATAAAGGGCCAGGTACTCTTACCAACGATGATATTTTATCGGTACTATCGACTTTATTAGACATCCGCAATGGGAAAGGTGTGGTGGATGATATTGACCATTTGGGAAATCGTCGAGTGCGCAGTGTGGGCGAAATGACTGAAAATCAATTTCGTCTGGGGTTGATTCGTGTCGAACGTGCGGTCAAAGAGCGTTTGAGTTTATCTGAATCTGAAAATTTAATGCCACAGGATTTGATTAATGCCAAACCAGTTTCTGCAGCAATTAAAGAATTTTTTGGATCCAGCCAATTGTCACAGTTCATGGATCAAGTGAATCCCTTGTCTGGTATTACCCACAAACGACGCGTGTCCGCATTGGGGCCAGGCGGTTTGACTCGAGAAAGAGCGGGTTTTGAAGTACGTGACGTACATACCACCCATTATGGGCGAGTTTGTCCAATTGAAACCCCTGAAGGACCTAATATTGGATTGATCAATTCGTTGGCTACGTATGCGCGTACCAATGAATATGGCTTTTTAGAAGCGCCATGCCGACGAGTGGTGGATGGTAAAGTCACCGATGAAATTGCTTATTTATCAGCGATTGAAGAGGTTGGATATTTTATTGCGCAAGCCAATGCCCGTTTGGACAAAAATGGCAAATTGATCGATGAACTTATTTCATGCCGGCATCAAAATGAATTTACCTTAGCCACTCCAGATAAAATCAATTTTATTGATGTATCGCCGCAACAAATTGTTTCGATCGCCTCGTCGTTGATCCCATTTTTAGAACATGATGATGCTAACCGAGCATTAATGGGATCTAACATGCAGCGCCAAGCAGTACCAACTTTGCGTGCTGATAAACCCTTGGTGGGTACTGGTATGGAGCGAACAGTAGCCATTGATTCCGGCGTCACAGTGGTTGCCAAGCGTGGTGGCTTCGTTGAGTCAGTAGATGCTTCACGGATTGTGATTCGAGTAAATGATGATGAAACCACGGCAGCTGAAACCGGGGTAGATATTTATAACTTGGTAAAATATTTTCGGTCGAATCAAAACACTTGTATTAACCAACGGCCTATTGTTGAAATCGGTGAGCGAATTGGTCGTGGCGATGTTTTAGCCGATGGTCCGAGTACTGATTTAGGCGAATTGGCGTTAGGACAGAATTTACTCGTAGCATTCATGTCTTGGAATGGTTATAACTTTGAAGATTCCATTTTAATTTCCGAACGGTTGGTACAAGAAGAACGATTTACCACGATTCATATTGAAGAATTAACTTGCATCGCTCGGGACACTAAACTGGGTTCGGAAGACATCACATCCGATATTCCAAACGTTGGTGAAGGCGCTTTAGGTAAACTAGATGATGCGGGCATTGTGTATGTAGGTGCGGAAGTTAACCCAGGAGATATTTTAGTTGGGAAAGTCACACCGAAAGGCGAAACGCAATTAACCCCAGAAGAGAAATTATTACGCGCTATTTTTGGTGAAAAAGCATCTGATGTTAAAGATACTTCACTGCGTGTTCCCTCTGGCATGTATGGTACCGTCATTGATGTACAAATTTTCACACGTGATGGTGTCGAAAAAGACGAGCGATCATTGGATATTGAACAAGCGCAATTGGATATTGTGAGAAAAGATTTAACCGATGAGTTGCGTATTAAAGAAGACGATGTTTTTGAACGGATGGAAACTTTATTACTCAACAAAGTTGCTGATGGTGGACCGAAGAAATTGAAAAAAGGCAGTCGGATCACCAAAGTATACCTAAGCGATATTGAGCGGGAAAAATGGTTTGAAATTCGTTTGCATGATGACAAAGCCAATGAACAATTGGAAAACGCAGCCAAGCAATTAAAAGAGTTGCGGAAGAGTATTGATGAGCGATTCGAATCTAAAAAAATGAAGATCACCCAAGGCGATGATTTGGCTCCTGGTGTTCTAAAAATTGTTAAAGTTTATATGGCTGTCAAACGACGAATTCAGCCTGGGGATAAAATGGCAGGTCGACACGGAAATAAAGGGGTTATTTCCATTGTAGTTCCTGTGGATTCTCTCGGCTACGACACGATACTGGCTGAGCGAGGCAGCAATTTGAGCCTCGGGCAACGCCAGTTATTGAGCTTTGCCCGAGCTTTGGTCGCAGATGCAAAAATTCTGGTGCTGGACGAGACGACA
>WLWR01000232.1 GCA_012103495.1 Legionellales bacterium | reverse complement strand
TTAATAATTCATCAAATAACCGCGATGAAGAGACATGATTGATTAAATGTGCCAGTTGAGGAATCACTGCTGTGGTTTGAGGATCAATGGTAAATTCTAATAAACTTGCAAAACGAATGGCTCGTAGCATTCTCACAGGATCTTCACGGAAACGTTTTTGCGGGTCGCCAATGAGTCGAATGTTTTTTTGCGTTAAATCTGCCATCCCCCCGGTGAAATCAATAATGGCTTTATTTGCGTAATCGTAATACAACGCATTGATGGTAAAATCTCGCCGCCACACATCTTCTTCGATAGTGCCATAAATATTGTCACGCACGATCATTCCGGCGTGATGTTTGTCGCGAATGGCGTGGGGCTTGTCTTCAGCTGCACGAAATGTTGCCACTTCAATAATTTCCCGGCCATGTCGAAAGATAATGTGCGCTAGGCGGAAACGCCGGCCAATCAAACGACAGTTGGGAAATATCTTCTTAATTTCGTTGGGTTTGGCATCGGTGGCAATATCAAAATCTTTGGGGGCTTTGCGTAATAGCAAATCACGAACAGCACCTCCTACCAAATAGGAGCTGAATTGATGTTTGGCTAATTGCTGTAATACTTTCAAAGCGTTATTACTAATGTCTGCTTGACTGACACAATGGTTCGCACGCTCAATCACCGCGTGAGCGGGAATCGATGTCTGTTTTTTGCGTGAGGCGCCACTTAATATTTTTTTAACGAATGAGAAAATACTCACCACTCCTTCAATATCATAATCAGCCGGGAGTATACCGAAGAGGCTGTTTAAGGTCTATTTTTCCTTATGGCGTGCGGATGTGATGGTTTGATCGGTATAATGTGAGCTTCTCTATCAAATGAAGAAATAAAACATCACCCATGTTGGATCGTTTGGCACGATTGGAGAAACTATCATGCGTATCTGAAGAGTTGATTCTCTGATTATCAAAAAGGATCCATTCCCTGGACAAGCCAAAACTTTTAATTGGCCGTGAACAGGGTTCGCATCTCCAAGTAAGATGTGCCTGTTCGCAGATAACTGTCTCAAACTTTCAAACAGTGTCAAACAATTGTTTGGGTGGCCACTGCGAGTACTTTGGCAAATTATCGTGGCAGCAAAACCAAGTAGGTTGATGTTGGGTAAACATGTGTCCTACTGGCATAGGCAATTGATCCGAATCCAGACTGCCGTAAACAACGATGATAATTTCGGGGTGATCCGCTTCGAGAATAAATAGATGCGTACCGCAAGTTGGACAAAAGCAGCGGAACTTTCCGGGAGACGATTCAAATCGCTGCAACAAGGTTTCTCCTTTATGCCAATGGAAATCAATTTGTTGTGCCACGGTATGAGTTGCAAAGGGAGTGCCATGGCATTTACGACAGGTGCGACACCAGCAATGCCAGGCAGGTGAGAGTGAGCCAGTGAGGGTAAATTGCATGGACTGGCAGGCACAGCTTCCATTGATCATGAGGATCTTCTATAAAAATTGAAAGATGAGAGAGTAACAAAACTGAGGTCATTGCTTAAATGGAAATAACGATTCACCATAGTGGATGCATCAAAGATGGATTTTCATCAAAATTAGTGGGGTGATGATTGGCGTTAAAAAATCAGCTCCATGAATTCGAACATTCAGTATTCAGGGATGAAGCGCTGTATGACACAGTTAAAAGTCCGTTTGGCGCGATGAATAAACGGACTGCCTTGGGTTTAAGCCTTTAGTACGGTACTATAGCGCATTATTGGTCGTATCTATTATTTTATGCAACCTCGTATCGCTAATTTTTCCAATCAACCGCTACAGGCAAAACAGGATTTTGCTTTGTTGTGGCCGTGGTTATCGACGGATCAATCATTAACTGCAAAAGCCATGCGTCACGGAGTAGTACAGGTACACAATCTGCGTAATCAGCAACAATTGGCCACGGTTGCCCAGCGACGATTATTTAATTTGGCTTCGCGCCAGCCATTGTATCAGCGTGAAATTATGCTGACCTGCGATGATCAACCGTGGTGGTTAGCGTACACGATCACGCCTTTTTACACCACGCAAAGAACTTGGCGGTTGCTTAAACACCTGGGCAATCGATCTTTAGGTGATATTTTATTTCACGATCGTCGAGTGCGGCGTGCGGAGAGTTGGATTGCACCAATCACCCGTCATCAACCATTACCTCTCGATTTACCATTCACTCTGACCGATGAATACATTGTATGGTCTAAATCAACCCGATATTGGTTGGCCAATCATCCGTGGGGGGTTA
>WLWR01000231.1 GCA_012103495.1 Legionellales bacterium | reverse complement strand
CAAAAATAAACGCTACAAAATCTTAATCCTAGATATTCCTAATCTATTTTTGGATCAAATTCTTCTTGTGGCTGTGCATCCAATCCAAACGCTGTATGCAATGACCGCACGCCTAACTCTAAATATTTTTCATCAATCACAACTGAAATTTTAATTTCCGAAGTCGCAATCAATTGAATGTTAATGCCTTCTGCCGCCAGCGTTTTAAACATGGTGTTAGCAACTCCAGCATGACTACGCATCCCAACACCAACCAACGATACTTTGGCAATACGACAGTCACTGATCACACGCACCCCTTCCAAGCCACTGGTTACTTGATCCAATTCACGTAACGCGCCTTGAAAATCGTCACGATGCACGGTAAATGAAAAATTAGTACGCCCTTCTTCACTGCTGCCATTTTGTACAATCATATCAATTTCAATATTGGCTGCGCTGATCGCACTGATAATATCTGCCACTACACCTGGACGATCTGGAATCGATAGCAAGGTGATTTTGGCTTCGCTGCGATTATAAGCAACGCCTGATACGATTGGGTTTTCCACAGTTCCACCTTCATACGTAATTAATGTTCCAGCACCAGATGCAAATGAAGATAACACCCGCAATGGCACATTGTATTTACCAGCAAACTCCACCGAACGAATTTGCAGCACTTTAGCACCTAAACTGGATAACTCCAACATTTCTTCAAATGTCACTTGTTCCAACCGACGTGCCGCTGGAACAATGCGTGGGTCCGCCGTATAAACACCATCCACATCGGTATAAATTTGGCATTCATCAGCCGTTAAACCAACCGCCAACGCGACTGCCGAAGTATCAGAACCACCTCGCCCCAATGTGGTAATTTCACCTTGATCATTGATGCCCTGAAAACCAGCAACCACCACCACATACCCATCAGCCAAATCTTGTTTGATGTGTGCACAATCTACTTCAGTGATTCGTGCTTTGCGATGATCATCCGTGGTACGAATATGGGCTTGTGAACCAGTGTACGATTTAGCAGGACAGCCTCGTTTGTTCAAAGCCATGCACAGCAATGCCATGCTCACTTGTTCACCAGTGGAAACCAGCACAGAATATTCTCTGTCATTGGGTTCCGGTTGAATTTGATTGGCCAAACCAATAAGCCGATCGGTTTCACCACACATGGCGGATACAACACCGACAATTTGATGCCCTTGCAAGCGTGATTGCAAAATAATATCGGCAACATGCTCAATTCGTGCCAAGCTGCCAACCGATGTCCCACCAAATTTTTGAACCAGAAGTGCCCTTCAGATCCCTCGTCAAAAGCCCTACAGTTTACTCGCTTTTTGGATAATTTTCTACCATTTTTAAAATATCCGCGAGTCGCCGATCCAAATCGGCGGGTTTATCCCCACCACCTTGCGCCATGTCATCACGTCCACCGCCCCCCTGACAAATGGCTTTGACCAAATCACGTGCTGAAGGCACTTGCCCAATCAGTGACTTTGACACACCCGCTACGACATTAACTTTGTCATTATTAACCGCCGCCAAAACAATCACCGCCGGTTCAATACGATCACGCAATTGATCCAATAAATTACGCAATGCTTTAGGTGCCACATTGTCAACATGGGTTGCTAATACCGTCACACCATTCACTGGTATTGCTTGATTGAGCAATTGATCCCCAGAACGATCCAATAACTGTGTTTGCAATGCTTCATTGTCTTTTTCCAATTGGCGCAGTTGATCAAGAAATTGGGTCAGCTTAACAACCACTTGCTGCGGCTGAGTTTTCAATCTATTGGCAATTTCTTCCAAGCACTGCGTTTGCTGATCAATCCAATCCAACCCACCTTGACCGGTGACCGCTTCAATCCGTCGCACTCCCGCTGCAATGCCCGTCTCACTGATCAATCGACACAAACCAATATCACCCGTACGTCGCACGTGAGTTCCTCCGCACAATTCTTTGGAAAAATCCCCCATCGTTAACACTCGTACACGATCTGCGTACTTTTCCCCAAACAATGCTAAAGCGCCGGATTTTTTTGCTTCCTCCACATCAAGCACGTCAACTTGCACAGCCACATTGGCTCGAATCCGCGTATTGATCCATTGTTCAATTTGTGTCAATTGCGCCGCCGTTACTGGCTGTGGATGAGTAAAATCAAATCGCAATCGATCAGGAGCTACCAACGATCCTTTCTGCATCACATGCTCACCTAAGATCTGACGCAATGCAGCATGCAACAAATGCGTTGCCGAATGAGTCAACATGGTTGCCTGTCGAACTTGCTCATTCACTT
>WLWR01000014.1 GCA_012103495.1 Legionellales bacterium | reverse complement strand
TGTCCCTCATAAGCAATGGGTAACAGCAATAATGGTTGTTGCAGCAATGCATCAATTGCCTGCTGATGATAACTGACTTGTGCCATTTGTTGTTGATATTTTAATAATTCACTGGCATTGGTAAAGGCATGGATAATTTGCAGCAAATAATCAAATGATTCTCGCAAATGGCGTGCGGCAAAATTTTGTTTAAACCGCCACAGTGAACTGCCAATCATATCAATACTGAACTCTAAGAAAAAACCTTCGAAATCCACCTCAATGAATTCATCGTCAGTGGTCACAATATCTACATCGCCAGTCAATTCGTAACGATGCCCAAGCAATTTGGCATTAATAAAATCTTGAGCAAACTTTAAATCTGCCCCATGTTGATACAACAGTTGCTTTAACTTAATTTGGCCGCGTAACAATGGATAGGTCAACGCCGGCTGCCCAGAGCGATTGTACACATTGGGATCCGCGCCGGTGGCCAGTAACCATTGACAAATTTCATAGCGATCAAAGTCCACCGCCCAGTGCAAAGGCATCCGTCCCAACGCATCGCCTTGATTAACATCAGCGCCCAGATTCACCAAATGTTGAGCTAATGCCAGATTATTGGTTAATACCGTTTCAATCAAGGGTGTCAACCCATATTCATCAATATCGCTAAGCAATTCACCCTGCGCCAGCAATTGTTCAATGCCGGCTCGGTTGTCATTGAAAATTTCGCTGGCAAGAGTCATAAGAATAAATTATCGATTTAAAGTTGGCGTTGAGTCACTTGTATAGGTGTGATCATTACCCTTTTGTAAGCTTAAACGCAATTCTTTATCATGCTGTTGTTCGGCTCTGTTTTTTTCTAATTCATTGGCAATTTCTGGATCATGCGAAGCAAGTACCGCCATTGGATTTACTTTGGGATCCACACCGTCAAATCGCTGTGAATTGGCTAACAATGGATGGGCTTGATACCCTTGCCCTTTTTGCAAATCACCTGAGGGTAATTCAGGGGATTTCTCACGCGCATTGACTTTACCCAACCGGCGATGGCCGGTTTGTTCCAATTCCCGCTGCTCAATGTACATTCTGTGAGTTTCATCTTGGGGTAAGCCAAACAATTCTCGAATGCGTGGCTTCTCCCGATCACTATCGCCACCCACATTATCCTCATTGTGTACCAACCCTGCTAAAGCATGCGGATGTTTTAGATCCGATGATGTTTGAGTGGCCACTCGATGACGGCGAGAGGATACCGCGGGGGTTGCTGTATGAGTTAATTTGTATGATTTAGGCATAATAAGTTAAATCCAAACATCGATAAAATAAGTATAGCTAGTATCATTTACTAAAGTCTATACCCACCTCACTTCAAGCTGCGAATTTTAAACCACAATTGCGATGGGCACAGCTATCAATATTTTATCATCATTTTATGATTCACAGTTCAAATAATCACGAGATAAAATTTCTGCAATTTGCACCGCGTTTAACGCAGCTCCTTTGCGCACATTATCAGCCACTACCCATAAGTTCAAACCATGCGGATGTGAAATATCTTCACGGATACGTCCCACAAACACCGGATCTTCACCACTGGCATGAGTAAACGCTGATAAATAAGCCTTCCCTTTTGCATCGTCCACCACTTGCACCCCTGGCGCACCACCCAGCAGTGCCCGTGCTTGCGCGACGGTGATCTTTTCACGAGTTTCAATATGGATGGCTTCTGAATGTCCATAAAACACCGGTACTCTTGCAGCGGTGGGATTCACTTTGATTGTCTCATCGTTTAAAATTTTTTGCGTTTCCCACACCATTTTCATTTCTTCACGGGTATAATCATTTTCCAACATTTGATCGATATAAGGCAATACATTGAAAGCAATTTGTACCGGATACGCTTGTGTTTCAACCGCATGACCATTTAATAATTGTGCGGTTTGCCCAGCCAACTCTTCAACTGCCGCCTGTCCTGAGCCAGAAACCGCTTGATACGTTGCTACATTGATCCGTTCAATGTGCGCCGCATCGTGCAGCGGTTTTAATGCTACCAACATTTGAATGGTGGAACAATTGGGATTAGCAATAATACCTTTGTGTCGATAATCAGCAATCGTTTCAGGATTGACTTCAGGGATCACCAAGGGCACTTGAGCATCCAATCGAAAGTGTGATGTGTTGTCGATCACCACACAACCCTGAGCAGAGGCCTTGGGTGCGTACTGCTTGGAAATCGCTCCTCCAGCGGAAAACAAGGCAATATCGGTATCACTGAAGTCAAATCCGGCTAAATCTTGCACTGCCAATGATTTTTCACCAAACATAACGGTTTTACCCACTGACCGTTCACTGGCCAGCGCAACCACTTGCTGCACTGGAAAATTTCTTTGTGCCAGGATAGCCAACATCGCTTCACCCACTGCGCCGGTAGCACCTACCACGGCCACATTCATTGCTCGCGTCATTAACATACTACTCCCAGTGTTGTTCAAGCCCACTAAAAAAATCCAGCGATGCGGGATTCAAGTTATCGGTATATTCTTGTGCATCCTCGTTATATGGTGACGGTCGACAAAAATACAAGACATTGGTGTATTTGGCTTGATAATGCAATGGGGTAACCACACAATGCGCAAAGACTGATCGGACGGTTCGATCCACTCGCTGTGAATAACGATCCAAGTACAGTGGGTTTAAAATAAAATTAAACACGGCAATCCCCGTATCGGTTAACCGGTTTCTCAAATCGATAAAATAATTTCGCGTCAATAAATAATCGGGGATCATAATCTGATTGCTGTAAGCATCGCTAATAATCACATCATACAATTGCGTGGTATCCCGCAAATATTGCCGTGCATCGGCAGCAATAAATTGTGCCTGCAATTGTGGATTAAAATGATCACGCGTGATTGCCTCAATGGCCGGGTCAATATCAATGTACGTCCATTCATTGCCAGAATCCCCTTGCTCAGTAAATGAAAATCCACCGGCACCAATCACCAATATTTGCTTTCCCGTCAATTGCAAATCATCCAATAAAAATTTCCGAATCAATTGCACATAAGGTGCGGGTTGCCCATCTTCACCGCGAAAAGAACTGAGCGATTGATTGATCACCAGTGCTGTACCAATTTGACCCGCTTCAATTTCAAAGTCGTTCGCAATTTGATAATTGGCGTAATGATTTTCATGGACAAACAGTTGACGGTTGATATCAACATTGACATAGTAAATGATTATACCGCCCCATCCTAATAGAGCAATTCGCCACCATTGTCGTCGCCAAGATGGTAACAACAATAAAATAAGCACCACTAAAATACTGAAATTGATCACGATCGACCAAGCCACACCGACCCAAGTTAATAAGACTAATGAAGTCAGCACCGCGCCAGTAAATGAACCCAAGGTGCTCCAAAACAAAACCCTACCACTAATTTGTCCCACCGTGGCATGCTGTTTAAATAGATTGGTAGTGATAGGCACAGTCTGTCCCAAAATGTACACCAAAGGCGCCACAATCAATAACAAATATACGGTTAAGTTGATCAATAAATGACGACTGACCCAAGTATGAATTGAATAGAAAAAATGCGCAGTGAAATAATACGACAGCCCAATTCCCAACCACAAAGCCGCCAGTGTGAAGTTGCGAATCAAGATCGTGCGATACTGGGTTAAATACTGTCCTCCACGGCGATAGCCCAAGGCTAAAAATAATAAAAACACCCCAATGATCAAACTGATCGCCACCACACTGTTGCCAACAAAAGGTGTCAATTGCCGAATGGTTAAAATTTCAACGGCAATGGTAACAAACCCTTCCCATAAAATTACCAAAAATAAGATCAGAGGATGCATTATGACGTGGCAATTAAATGATCAAAATTTTGCGCACGATGACGCAATAAATGATCCATAATCACTAAGGCTAACATGGCTTCGGCAATTGGCACTGCCCGAATACCCACACAAGGATCATGCCGACCGGTGGTCACCACTTCAATTTCTTCTCCTTTAGTATTAAGAGAACGCCCTGGTTGTAAAATACTGGAGGTCGGTTTAAACGCCACATGAGCAATGATGGGTTGACCACTGCTAATCCCTCCCAGCACCCCACCGGCATGATTGGATAAAAACCCAGCCTGGGTCAATTGGTCGCGATGCTCACTACCTTTTTGGATCACGCTGCCAAACCCTGCGCCGATTTCCACCCCTTTGGCGGCAATATCTGCGTCCAACCGATCAAATACCGGTTCACCCAAACCAACGGGAACCCCATCGGCTTGCACGGTCACTTTAGCGCCGATGGAATCACCAGCTTTGCGAATTTGCTGAATGAATGTTTCCAATCGTGGAATTTTTGTTGGATCGGCGCAAAAAAATGGATTTTGATCCACTGCATCCCAATCCAGTGGTTCTAATTCAATTGGCCCAAGTTGAGTTAAGCAACCTCGAATTTGAATTTGATGGCTGTGCGCTAAATATTTGCGAGCAATTGCACCAGCGGCCACCCGCATGGCTGTTTCCCGTGCCGATGAGCGTCCACCACCACGATAGTCGCGAATGCCGTATTTATGATGATAAGTATAATCCGCGTGACCTGGGCGAAATTGCTCAGCGATTGCTTGATAATCTTTGCTGCGTTGATCGATATTTTCAATACACAAACCAATAGGAGCCCCTGTGGTTTTACCCTCAAAAACACCAGCGGTGATGTGTACCCGATCCGGCTCTCGCCGTTGGGTAGTAAATTTAGACTGGCCTGGCCTGCGTCGATCCAAGTCCGGTTGAATGTCTGCGTCACTCAATGCCAACCCGGGGGGACACCCATCAACAATTGCACTAAGTGCTGCCCCATGACTTTCTCCACAAGTGGTCACAGTAAATAAACGACCGAAAGTATTGCCCGCCATATTGGTGATCCGCTTTATCTAACAAGGGTCATGAGTATAAGCGAAAAAGAATCGTTTTAACAAAAATAATAACCCGCTTCCAAAATTTTAAATCCGCTGCTCACACCTGCCAATCAAGTGGCATCGTTATCCAAAATATTGCTGTAATTGTGCCTGAGTTAACAAAAACACCCCTTGTCCACCGTTGGCAAAAGTCAACCAAGTAAATGGCACATGCGGGTATTGAGAAATTAACGCAGTTTCACTATTACCCACTTCAACTATCAATAGACCTTGTGGAGTTAAAAATTGACTGGCGCTGGCTAAGATACGCTCGACAATGCACAAACCATCGCTTCCCGCGGCCAAACCAAGACTCGGTTCATGAGTAAATTCTGGTGGCAACACAGCCATATCGATGGCGTCCACATAAGGTGGGTTGCTAACAATCACATCGTATTGCCTCGGCGGCAACGCGGCAAATAAATCCGAAGCATACAAATGCACGCGATCAACCAGTTGATGCAATTGCACATTGCGACTCGCTACCACCAACGCATCCTCACTAATGTCAACCGCATCCACCATCGCTTGACCAAAAGCATAAGCGCATGCAATGGCGATACAACCACTGCCAGTACCGATGTCCAATAATCGTCGCGGTTCTACGGTAAGCCATGGAGCAAATTGCTGGGTGATCAATTCAGCAATGGGTGAACGTGGAATCAACACTCGCTCGTCAACATAAAAAGCCAAACCGGCAAAGTAAGCTTCATGGATCAAATAAGCAACTGGAATACGTTCATCGATGCGTCGCTGAAATAATTGTTGGATTTGGGTCACTTGTGAAGATAATAATTCTAACGTTTCGATCGATTGAGAAAACGGTTGTTGCACCACATGATAGACAATCCACGCCGCTTCCCAATAAGCATCTTCGGTTCCATGACCAAACACCAGCTCATGTTCAATAAATAATTCCGCGCCAGAAGCAATGAGAGTTCCTGCTTGCACAATGGTTATTACCGATCAATTTTTTGAAGGTGAATAGTAGCACACTTACTATGAATCGCCACGAGGGTAAGAATGTCAACTTAACACAATAAAATTTTACTGCAGTTTATAACAGCGCTAGAATATCGACTTGCAAATGAATTTAAAGGAAACCCAACTATGTCGCTATTAAGTGGTAAAAAAGCATTAATTGTCGGATTGGCTAGTCAGCGATCGATTGCTTATGGAATCGCCAGTGCTTTTCATCAACAAGGGGCTGAACTTGCCTTCACTTACCAAACTGAAAAATTACGCTCCCGGGTTGAAAAAGCCGCCGAAGAATTTAATGCACAAATCATTCTGCCACTGGATGTTACCCAAGATGATCAAATTAACCAGGTCTTTACCAGTTTGCAGCAACACTGGGGCAGTGTTGACATCATTATACATTCCGTTGCTTTTGCTCCTGGTGAATTGTTAGAAGGTGATTATTTAGAAAATATGAACCGTGAAGGGTTTAATCTGGCCCATGACATCAGCAGTTACAGTTTTGCAGCGCTTGCCAAAGCAGCCCAACCCATGCTCAATCGCAACGGCGCTTTGCTGACTTTAACTTATTTAGGTGCTGAAAAAATTGTGAGTAATTACAATGTGATGGGAGTTGCCAAAGCCAGCTTAGAAGCCAACATGCGTTACATCGCTAACAGCTTAGGTCCTCAAGGTGTCCGGGTGAATGCCATTTCCGCAGGCCCTATTCGCACGTTAGCCGCTTCGGGGATCAAAGGTTTCAAACAAATTTTAGGCTACCATGAACAAGTAACCCCTTTACGTCAAAATACCACCATTGAACAAGTGGGGAATACGGCTGCTTTTTTGTGTTCAGAATTAGCCGATGGCATCACAGCGGAAGTCATTCATGTAGACGGCGGTTTTCATGCCATGTCAATCGGTCAATTATAATTCGCGTGCGAGCATTCTAAGCGTAACCACTCACTCTACACACACCGACTAGCCGGTTGTGTTAGAGTGAGAAGTAACGCCAGATTTTAATTCATTCATAGCGCTTAATTTTGGCCTGGTCGATCAATTCTTGAGTATATAATTCGTACGCCAGCATGCCATTATTATTTTCAATTTGATCACGTAACCCTTGAATATCATTCTCGCTTAATTGTGAACTAGGTTGATTCACTGCTTTCAATTCAATCACTGCATAATCACCGGAAACCAGATGAATCCCACTAACAGGCAAAGGTACGTTCGCTGATGGAAGTGGCATTTGAAAGCTGTGAAATACAATTTCACTGCTGACGGCTTGCTCTTCATTGCGAATAATATTCTCACCTACCTGCCATCCCCATTGATGGTTTTTTAACAAATCATCGATTGATTGCCCATTACGCAACCGATTTTCAACTTGTTGCCCAAGTTTTTTGGCTTGCTGTTTCGCCGCTTCAATCTGTAATTGCTGCTCAATTTGTGGCTTAATTTCAGCAAAGGCAATGGCTTCACTGGGATGGTAAGCACGGTTGCGTAACACAACAACGGTATTGTCATTCACCTGGATGACATCGCTGTTATGCCCCAGTGTTAATACATCTTCACTAAACGCGGTTTGCACCACTTGCGGGTTGGCCAACACCCCTTGCAATTGACCACGAATGGTAAACCAATCGCTGGTTCGAATCGGCAAATTAAGTGCTTGCCCCGCCGATGCTAATGAATCGGGTTCGGCAAATGTTAACTCAGCCAGTTGATCCACTTTAGTAGCAAATTGCTGTTGGGCTTTTGACTGTTTAATTTGGTTCACAACTTGTTGGCGCTGCGCTGCGTCCATTGATTGATTTTGACTGTATTCACTAATATCTTGCTCAGTGACGGTGACTTGTGTCAACACATCGCTGAAATTCAGTTGAATATAGTCAATTTGCACTTCTTCTGGCGTGGTAAAAACATCCGCGTGCTTCTGATAATACGCAATGGCCTGTTGTTCACTGATCGGCTCTAGTTGGGCTAATAACGGTCGCATAGGAATAATTAAATAACGAAAATCACGGGTTTGTTCAACCAATTCAATCACCTGTTGCAATTCATTTGGTAGTGCGAAGGCACTGCCAATCATCGCTGCCCGCAATTGATTGACCAATAGTCCCTGGCGTAATTCTTCAGAAAACGATTGAGGAGTGTACAACGTTGCATTGAGCATTTGCCAATAGCGTTGTGGTGAAAATTGGTCATCTTCTTGGAAAAATGGGATCTGACTGATAGCAGCATTCAATTGCCCTGAACTAATATGCAATCCAATCTTCTCTGCCTGCTGCATTAAAACCGTGTTGACAATAATTTCATTGAGAACTTGCTGACGCAATTGTGCTTCATGATGGCGATCAATCAATCCCGCAGGGATTTCACTCATTTGATCACGTTTGAATCGCTCAATGGTTAAATCCAATTCTTGATCGGTGACAGGCGTGCCATTAATTTTGATCACCGTGACTGCTTGGGTCGATCGATGCTGCAAAAATGTTTCAATCCCTAATAAGCCGAATACCGCCGCTGCAATAATGGCAATCGTCCAAGTGATCCACCCTTTCATGCGTTTATTCATGCTTATTAACATAGATATTTATCCAACAGGCTTGCACACGTCATAGATGGCGGAGTGGACGGGACTCGAACCCGCGACCCCCGGCGTGACAGGCCGGTATTCTAACCAACTGAACTACCACTCCACCGAAAACTTAAGGTCTTTTAGCAGTTGATTATTTGGTGGGTGCTGCAGGGATCGAACCTGCGACCCTCGCCTTGTAAGGGCGATGCTCTCCCAGCTGAGCTAAGCACCCAAATATTCATTTATTATGGTGTGATTATTGCACCGCTTCTTTTAATTGCTTAGCCACTTTAAACTTGACTGTTTTGCTAGCATCAATACGAAGCTTTTCACCCGTTTGTGGATTGCGTCCATCCCGTGCCTTACGTTCCACTACTTCAAAATTACCAAAGCCAGGCAAGGTCACTTTACCATCTTGAGACAATGTTTCAGTCATTGCCGCCAGTATTGCATCAACTTTATCTTGAACATCTACTTTGCTTGAATTGGTGTGCACCGCTACGTGTTCAATTAATGCTGCTTTCGTTAATATATTTTCAGCCATCGTAAAAATCCTCTGCCAATGTCATATCCCACTGAATTTATTTTAATCTGGATGAAATCAATAATCATCCAAATCTCCCTTCCCCTATTTCAGGAGAAGGGAATATAGCGCTAAATACTAGGGTTGTAAACCTAAATTTCATTCTGACTGGCTTATTTTAATCTACCGCTAATTCGTCTAACGTTGGTTTATTCATGAGTCAAAAAGTTAGCAGCGATTTATCGCAGTTCATCAAAAAGATAAATTTTAAAAATGTGACAAATCGCTACTAATCAATTTAAACAAATTCAGCGTACCGATCAACGTTTCGTCGTTTTTTTCTTCGTGGTACGAGTAGACTTCGTGCTAAGCGATTTAGGCTTACGAGTTAAGGCAATCTTTAGCACTTCATCCATGTGTTTGACCGGATGGATGGTCAAACCACGTTTTACATTTTCAGGAATTTCAATCAAATCTTTTTTATTCTCTTCTGGAATGATTACGTGTTTGATTTTACCACGCAAGGCAGCCAATAATTTTTCTTTCAAGCCACCAATGGGTAAAACTTGACCGCGCAAGGTAATTTCACCAGTCATCGCCACATCCGCTCTCACCGGGATTTTGGTTGCTACTGAAACCAATGCTGTGCACATACTGATCCCGGCACTCGGACCGTCTTTGGGGGTGGCACCTTCGGGCACATGAATGTGAATGTCATTTTTATCAAAAATATCATTCTTAATCCCCAACATTTTTGCTTGACTGCGCACCACCGTCATTGCGGCTTGAATTGATTCTTGCATCACATCACCCAGCTTTCCGGTATACGTTGCTTTACCTTTACCGGGCATCAAAGCTGCTTCAATGATCAATAATTCGCCACCAACACTGGTCCAGGCAAGACCGGTTACCTGACCGATTAAATCTTGTTCTTCAGCTAAACCATAACTGAATTGATGGACCCCCAAATATTTATCAATGGTTCGTTGCGTAATTTGAATGGGGGAGACAGAAGTTTTCACTTTCTTTGCAGATTTTTTCTCGGTGCCGCCTGTTTTTTTCTTTTTGCTTACGAGTAATTCTTTTACCACTTTACGTGCAATTTTTGCAATGTCACGCTCCAAATTACGCACACCTGCTTCGCGAGTGTAGTAACGAATGATTTCACGAATCGCATTATCACTGATGTGAATTTCCTCAGCCGATAATCCTGTTTGTTCCAATTGTTTAGGAATTAAATATTGCAGTGTAATATGTACCTTTTCATCTTCGGTATAACCGGCTAAACGGATCACTTCCATTCGATCCAATAATGGTGCTGGAATATCCAACGTATTGGCCGTTGCGATAAACATCACATCACTTAAATCATAATCCACTTCCAAATAATGATCGCTAAAGGTGTGATTCTGTTCTGGATCCAGCACTTCTAACAGCGCAGAGGCCGGATCACCACGAAAATCCATCGCCATCTTATCCACCTCATCCAACATGATCAGTGGATTTTTAACCCCGGCTTTGGCTAATTTCTGAATGATTTTACCTGGCATGGAACCAATATAAGTACGTCGATGTCCACGAATTTCTGCTTCATCACGCACCCCGCCCAAGGCGATACGAATAAACGTGCGGCCGGTCGCATTGGCAATGGATTGACCTAGAGAAGTCTTACCAACCCCCGGGGGACCTACCAAGCATAGAATAGGGCCTTTCATGCGTTTGACCCGTTGTTGAACAGCAAGGTTTTCAAGAATACGTTCTTTGATCTTTTCCAATCCGTAATGATCGTGATCCAAGATCGCTTGCGCTTTGGTTAAATCATAGCGAATCTTAGAACTTTTTTTCCATGGGATATCCAGCATCCAATCTAAATAATTACGTAAGACGGTGGCTTCGGCCGACATCGGCGGCATCATTTTTAATTTCTTCAATTCCGAGATGGCTTTTTCTTTGGCTTCTTTGGGCATACCAGCCCGCTCAATTTCTTTAGCCAGTCGCTCATTTTCATCGCCTTCATCGCTGATGGTTCCCAATTCTTTTTGAATGGCACGGATTTGTTCATTTAAGTAATATTCACGTTGAGTTTTTTCCATTTGTCGTTTGACACGATTGCGAATGGTTTTCTCAACATTGAGCAAATCAATTTCATTTTCCAGTAACAACATCAACCGTTCCAATCGTTCTCGTACGTCGATCATGGTTAATAATTCTTGTTTATCAACTACTTTGATTGGCACATGCGCCGCAACCGTATCGGCCAATCGACTGGCGTCATCAATGCTTGGTAACGAAGACACTACCTCTGGCGGGATTTTCTTGTTGAGTTTGGCAAATTGCTCAAATTGAGAAATCAAGGAACGAGTGAGAATGGCAATTTCTCGATGGTTACTTTCTGTACCTTTTTCATGCACTTCCTCTGGCAACATTTCAATTTGAGCCACCAAAAACCCATCTTCCACCGTGTACTGGCTGACTTTACAACGCTTCAACCCTTCAACCAAGACTTTGACTGTACCATCGGGAAGTTTTAATAATTGCAAAACCGTAGCGACCGTACCAATTTTATACAATTGTGATTTTTTGGGTTCATCGTGCGCCGCATTTTTCTGAGCAACTAATAAAATTTGCTTATCGTTCACCATGGCAACTTCCAAGGCTTTGATCGATTTATCTCGCCCGACAAACAAAGGAATCACCATGTGTGGAAAAACAACCACATCCCGCAATGGCAGCACTGGCAATGAAACTGCTTGCAGTATGGCAGCCTCCAGCGGTTGAGGTTGGTTTCCAGTTTTTTTCGATGCGGACATGGCTGACATTCCTTACATTGGTATCGTGATTATTCTTTAGTGGTTTTGCTTCGTCGCTTACTTTTAGACTGTTTGGTCGCGGATTCATAAATTAAAATGGGGTCAGATTCTCCTTTCACAACACCTTCATCAATCACCACTTTACAAACATCTTCTAATGAAGGTAAATCATACATCACATCCAATAACACATTTTCTAAAATAGAGCGCAATCCTCGTGCACCTGTTTTACGTGCCAATGCTTTTTCCGCAATCAATGCCAAAGCTTCATTACGAAATTCTAATTCAACATTTTCCATGTCAAATAATTTGGCGTATTGTTTAATCAAAGCATTTTTTGGCGTGGTTAAAATCTCAACCAATGCGAGTGCATCCAGTTCATATAAGGTGGCAATCACCGGCAATCGTCCGACAAACTCTGGAATCAATCCATACTTAATTAAATCTTCAGGCTCTGCATTTTCCAAAACACGACCAATGGATTTATTATCTTCTTTACTATGTACATTGGCCGAAAAACCAATGCTAGATTTTTGTGAACGCTCGGTAATAATTTTTTCCAATCCAGCAAACGCGCCACCACAAATAAACAGCATATTTGAAGTGTCGACTTGCAAAAATTCTTGCTGAGGATGTTTACGTCCACCTTGAGGAGGAACCGAAGCAACCGTTCCTTCAATCAATTTTAACAATGCTTGTTGCACCCCTTCACCCGATACATCGCGAGTAATAGAAGGGTTTTCTGCTTTGCGAGAAATTTTATCAATTTCATCAATATACACAATGCCATGTTTGGCTCGCTCAACGTCGTAATCACATTTTTGCAATAACTTTTGAATGATGTTTTCCACATCTTCACCGACATAGCCGGCTTCGGTCAATGTGGTTGCATCGGCAATGGTAAAAGGCACATTTAACATACGGGCCAACGTTTCAGCCAATAAAGTCTTCCCACTACCCGTTGGTCCAATTAATAAAATATTGCTTTTACTTAATTCAATATCGTTCTCATTTTGCGATTGTTGACGCTTATAGTGATTATAAACTGCCACTGATAATATTTTCTTAGCACGATTTTGGCCAATGATGTACTCATTGAGAAAATTTGAAATTTCTTGTGGTTTAGGCAACTGAGTTTCTTCAGCTGTGGCAATTTCCTGGATGTCTTCCCCAATAATATCATTACATAAGTCCACACATTCATCACAAATGTAAACCGAAGGCCCAGCAATTAATTTGCGGACTTCGTGTTGACTCTTGCCACAAAAAGAACAATATAGGGTTTTCTCGTTTTCAGAATCGCTTGCACTCATCGCGCTTTACTCCTCGTCAAGTCATTCATACTACTTGTGATTCGATCTCTCGATCATATAACACTTGATCCACCAAGCCATATTTGACGGCTTGCTCAGCCCCCATAAAATTGTCGCGCTCGGTGTCTTGCATGATGATTTCTGGTGTTTTATCGGTATGCTTAGCCAGAATGGCATTCAGGCGCTCACGTACCAACAGGGTTTCTTTGGCATGAATTTCAATGTCAGTCGCCTGACCTTGATACCCACCCAGTGGTTGATGGATCATCACCCGCGAATTGGGTAAACAAAATCGCTTACCCTGCGCACCTGCGGTTAATAGCAAAGCCGCTGCACTGGCGGCTTGTCCAACACATAAGGTGCTCACATCCGGTTTAATAAATTGCATGGTATCGTAAATGGCCATCCCAGCCGTGACCACTCCACCTGGTGAATTGATGTATAAATGAATATCCTTATCTGGATTTTCTGATTCTAAAAACAGCAATTGCGCCACCACTAAATTGGCCATGTAATCTTCCACTTGGCCTAATAAAAAAATGATCCGTTCTTTTAATAGTCTAGAATAAATATCGTACGCACGTTCACCACGTGCCGTTTGTTCTACCACCATCGGCACTAAGCCACCGCTGGCATGAATTGGATTTACGGCCATGAATTACTCCTTCACACTTGATTCATCAGCGTGCATCAATTCAGCAAAGCTACGATCCTGATACACGACACTGGCATTAGCCAACAAGGCATCCACCACTTGTTGCTCCAATACTTGCGCTTCAATGGTTTGCATTTGTTGCGGTTGCTGCTGGTACCATTGAATCATTTCATCGCTTTTATCATACATCTGTGCAATTTTCTCAAGATGTTGCTGCACTTTTTGCTCATCAACTTTTAATTGATGTTGATCAATATATTGACGAATTAAAATAGACAATGCCACACGTTTGCGTGCAGGTTCTTCAAACATTTGACGATCCAAACCTGGCAACTGATTCATATCCACTTCTTTGCCGCCGGTCATGCGCTGCATCATACGTTGCTGCATGGATTTGATTTCCTCATCGACCAACCCATCGGGAATTTCAACTGTATTGTTCGCCAACCATTGATCAAACACCGCCTCTTTATTGCGTTGCTCCAATTCCTGCGTCAATTCCCGTTGCATGTTTTGTTCAACTTCCTGGGTTAATTTCGCTAAGCCACCTTCAGAAACATCAAATTTTTGCGCAAACTCATCATTTAACTCAGGTAAATGTGCTTGAGAAATTTGCTTCATGGTGATCACAAACTCCACTGGCTTACCCGCCACATCTTGATGGTGATACTCAGCAGGAAAGGTTAATAACAAAGTTTTTTGTTCACCCACTTGCATGCCAATGATGCCGGCTTCAAAACCTTCAATCATATTGCCTTTGGTTAATTCCAAAGTAAAATCAGTTGCACTGCCATTGGGTAAAGGTTCACCCTCGATGGTTCCGTTAAAATCGATGACCACTTGATCATTGGCTTGCGCCGGCCGTTGCGCCGGTAACCAATCAATATGCTGTTCGCGTAATTTTTCTAACGTTTCATTCACATCTTGCGAAGTCACTTGCGCACGCACTTGTTCAATCTCAGCATCGGTTAGATCAGTGATCTCCATTGTTTCAGGCAATACTTCAAAACTGGCGTGATAAATGAACGGTCGATTGTCTTCAAACTGCTTGACATCAATTTGCGGTTGCGTCACGGGCGTCAACCCTTGTTCACTGACCGCTTGGGGAAATGTTTTTTCCACTAAGTTCGCTGCAACTTCGGCTTTGACTTGATCACCGTATTGTTGCTTCATCACTGTCAACGGTATTTTACCAGGACGAAATCCTGGTATCCGTACTTGTTTGGCTAATTCAGTTAATTTAGTTCGAACTTGCTGTTCAACTTCAGTGGGGTCAACCGAAACACTCAGCGTACGCTTGAGTCCTTCTGCCGATTCTAATGACACTTGCATGTTACCATTTCCTCTTAGCGATGAATAAAGGTCTATCGATCGTATTACACAAAGGATTTTCGCTATAGCACGAGTTGACCAAGCAGCCAACCCTCAATGTCTTTTAGCATCCATCCTGCCGGTAAACAATCGACAGACCTTGGGTTATTGGTGCGAAAGGAGAGACTCGAACTCTCACGGGGGAACACCCCACTGGAACCTAAATCCAGCGCGTCTACCAATTCCGCCACTCTCGCATAAGGAGTGTTTCACAACACTCCATCAAAAAATTCGCCAAATTATAGCGTGATATCCGCCGATTGTATAACAACTTATCGCCACCGGCTACTTGGATTCTTTAGTATTTTTCATAGGGTTACCCATCACTGGCGGTGAAATTGAGTTGGGTAAGTTTGAGATAAGCAAATGGCATAAGACTTGCTACCGAGTCATTTGGGTAACGGAAGTCCTACTACTATTATTGCGATCCGCGTGCTGATGTGATTTTATCTGATCAGTAAGATTCATCATGCCTAGCTGAACTCCCTCAGATAGGGTCATCCCTGTACGTTCTATCTCACAACGAGAAGCCGCGCCTTGATTACTCAGACGTAATTTATAATATCCACTACTCACCTTGACAATTCCAAACTGTCCGCTAGAGGCAACTTCCTCCACTTGGGTCGTGTTGCAAGTGTTCAGCAATCTTTTTAATCTGTCCTGATCAGTCATTTCATCCATTTTTTCAATCATTTCATTGGTTAAACCTTTCACCCAAACAATACAAGTGCTGATGCTAGCATCTTTTACTAACGCAA
>WLWR01000230.1 GCA_012103495.1 Legionellales bacterium | reverse complement strand
CAGAACACTTGGAAAATTGGATACCAGGGCAATACTTGAATCTAACGAATCCTGATGGCGTATCTCGTAGTTATTCCATTGCCAACTTGCCAGCTAAAGAAGGATATATTGAACTACATATCAAACTTAAAGATATCGGTATGATGAGCCAATGGCTTCAGAAAACAGCTGCTATCGATACGATCGTTCATATACGAGGGCCTTTTGGAAAATGCTATTATATGAACCCTGAGCAATCCTCATTTAATATGCTTTTAGTAGGCACCGGAACTGGATTAGCACCTTTATTAGCCATCATTAAAATGGCTTTAAATGAACAACATCAAGGGAAAATCACCTTAATTCATGGTGGTTGTCAGGACAGCGACATCTATAATGCTGAAAAATTGCAAACACTAGCATCATCTTATGAAACATTTAAATATGTCCCCTGTGTTTTAAAATCCAATGGACGGTATCCTGAAGCTAACATTTTTGATGAAACGTTGCGCCACCTGTCTTTTGACATCCAAAATACACAGGTATATGTGTGCGGTCCAAAAGAAACAACAATTAAATTAAAAACAAAAGTGTTTCTGACAGGCGTCCCCTCTGCAAAAATATTCAGCGATGCGTTTCTCTAAAACTTGTCGTGTCGTGTTCGTTTCCTAAGTTAAGCAGCTATAGGCAACAGATATGACAGGTTGAAATAGCAGGATTGCGCTTCTCACACACCACCCAAGCGTGCAGATTTCTGTATCCGGCGCCTGTCGTGTTCGGAATCTTAATTAATGAGAAATCGGTCTCTGATTTTTTAAAACGTGTGTGAAAATCACATTCATGGTGAACGTCATACGAATCATTTGCGAATCGGTTCGCATCATCATTAAATGATCATGTTTGGCAACGTACTCTTTGGGCCCAGTAGCGTTGGTAAAACACATTTGGCTTGTGCCATTATCGTTTAATTGAACAAGGCGCACGGGTTTTATTCACCTCTACCACCGCCTTGGTGCAAAAGTTACAAGAAGCCAAACAACAGTTTCGCTTACCCGATGCCTTAGCCAAACTCGAACAATACCTCTGCTTATCTTCGATGATATCGGCTACGTTAAGAAAAATGAGCAAGAAATCGGGGTGTTGTTTGAGTTGATTGCTCAACGCTATGAAACCCATAGTCTTTTGATCACTGCCAATCAGCCTTTTTCCAAGTGGGATAGTATCTTTCCCGATAATATGATGGTGGTCGCTGCGATTGACCGCCTGGTTCATCATGCTCACATCTTCAATATTAAGGAGGAGAGCTTTCGTAAAACAAAGGCTGATAAGAAAACCAGACCTTAAAAAAATCAAACAAACTCAGTCATAGGAGATTCATATGATTAATATCAATTAACAATACCGGCAAAGATAATTGTCGCCAACCGGAAAAGATAATTGACGGCTAACAGCCGTGACTCTGGCATCAAGTCCGGTGCAAAGTTGACTGACCGTTGACTTGGAAAAAGGTGCGCCACAAAGTTCTTCGGTGATGTGACTGACCTTGCGAGTCGATACGCCATGGACCACCATTTCCATCAGCGCCAGTACAAACGCTTGCTCACTACGCTGATAACGTTTAAATATTTCTGTTGAAAATGAACCATCACGGGTTTGCGATACTTGAAGAGTCACCAGACCCATCCGCGTATAAAGCTGACGGGGACGGTAACCATTACGATACCCCATTCGCGTATCGCAACGTTCATGTTTATCAGCTCCCAAGCTGTCACTCACCTGTGCCTCCAAGATCTGATTCAATACACTTTCAACAAGCTTGGTCAAACCATCCTGACTCGATAAAAGTTCTGGAAGTAGTTCTTTGCTAACGGTAAGACTGTAATCTGTTATCGCTTCTCTCCTCGGTTTTTTTTGTTGTTTTGCAACCCAATAATACCCAAGAGAGGCGATGACTTCACCTTTAGAAAATCAATCTCAATTTACAGCAATTTACGGACATAACCCGAATGCGACAGCATTATTTATTTTTCGTATGATACACTTGAATTTACATTTCAGAAAAGTCGTGAAAAGGTGTAATTAAGATGTATAAAAAACTTTTTGGTGGGTTGTTTAGTTGCCAATGTTCACAGATGCCTGATTCACTCAAAATTAAGCCAAGAAGCAAACCTTTTACAACTATGTTAGAGATTAGTCGAAAAAGAGAAGAGTGGGTAACTTTATTTACAGCACTTTCCTAAAACAACGATCTAATACCCTGCATGTTTAAACCATCCTATCAAATCAGATTGAGTAACGTCTTGAAATGCTTTTTTAATAGCGATTTGAAAG
>WLWR01000013.1 GCA_012103495.1 Legionellales bacterium | reverse complement strand
CGGACCCGGGGTTTTTACATTATCGTGATGGAGGATTCTTTTTGTGTCGGTGGTATCAATCACTTTGGCAACAAAAAATGTTTAGCGGTAATACGTTAGCGCCGCTGCAAGAAATGATCAATCAATTCACCTGTCGACCCGATGATTTTTCTGGTGGAAAGCATCGGGTGTTTGGCAGTGATACCTTGAATATCTTACCGCAAACTTCCACTATTGCTTCGCACATGCCACGAGCGGTAGGAATGAGTTTTGCTTTGGAGAAAACACGCCAATTGCAAATGGAGGGTCGTTTCCCCAATGATGCGATTGTTTACTGTGGATTTGGCGATGCTTCATTTAATCATGCTTGTGCCCAGAGTAGTTTTAATTACGCACGTTATTTAGCATATACGCATCATCCGGCGCCTATTTTATTTGTGTGTTATGACAATCATTTTGGTATTTCTACGCCGACTCCTGAACAATGGATTGCTGACAACATGAGGAACCAACTGGGGATTGAATGGTTTGCCGCTGATGGCATGAATATGGAAGCAGCATTCATGGCGGCCCAGCAGGCACAAGCATTTGTGCGTGAGCATCGTCGACCAGCGTTTTTACATTTAAACGTAGAACGATATTTAGGCCACGCTGGAGAAGATTATGAATTGAGTTATCGCGCTATGGCTGACATTGAACAAGCAGAAGATCGTGATGTATTGATTCAATCCGTGCGATGTTTAAATAAAAAATATGGGATCACTTCCGATCAGTTTTTACAATTGTATGAAGAAATTAATCAACAAATTGAACAGGCGACCATTCATGCGTTACAGAAAAAAGCATTAGTCTGTACAGACTCGATTCAACGAGCGATTCTTCCTCCTGCACGTCATTGGCCAACGGTTGATATGAGCACCGAACACGCTGTTTGGCAAGCCACGCAACCACAGCGTGATCTTCAGCTATCGTTGGCTAGAGCAATTAATTTAGGATTGTATGAAACATTGTGCCGTTATCCGCAGGCTGTGGTTTTTGGCGAAGATGTGAGTGGCGAAAAAGGGGGTGTTTATAGTGTAACCCGAGGCTTGGCCACAGCTTTTTCTGTCAAGCGGGTCTTTAATACCTTATTGGATGAAACATCAATTTTGGCAACAGCAATTAGTTTGGGACAACAAGGATTGTTACCAATTGCTGAAATCCAATATCAAGCGTATTTACACAATGCGATCGATCAAATTAGAGGGGAAGCGGCCACCGCTGCTTTTTTTTCACAAGGTAAATATCCAGCACCGATGTTGGTACGATTGGCGGGATTGGGCGGTCATCAATTTGGTGGGCATTTTCATAATGAAAATTCATTTGCCGCCTTACGAGAAATTCCCGGTATTGTCATTGCCGTGCCAGCTGATCCAGCGGAGGCTGTAAAACTATTACGCACGTGCATTCAATTGGTTGCCGAACAACAACGTGTGGTGATTTTTATTGAACCCATCGCGCTGTATCATCGAAAAGATTTACATCAAAAAGGTGATCAGAAATGGTTGCAGCCTTATCCACACGATATGAAACAGATCATACCATTGGGAGAGGTTTCTGTTGAAGGTCAAGACGATCGATATTGCATTGTGACCTATGGTAATGGTTTGTATCACGCACGCAAAGCGGCGGCCATATTGCAGCAACAGCATCAACTATCCATTCAAATCATTCAAATGCAATGGTTGCATCCTTTGCCTATTGATTCGTTGATTGCTCATTTAACATCCGCTCAGAAAATTTTATTATTTGATGAAAGCCGTCAAACTGGATCTCCCAGTGAGCAAATCATTGCCATGCTGTTAGATCGTGGCTTTGATTTACAACGTGTACATCGCTTGTGTGCTAAAGACAGCTTCATTCCTTTAGGGCCGGCGGCAACATTATTATTTCCCAATAGTGATGACATTGTGGCTTTTTTTACGTCGCGTTGAGGTGGATTCCTTGATATTTTCAAATCTGCCGTATTTTTTAAAGTCATGTTCTGACTAAAAATTACAATCGCCGTAATTGTTCCAAGTAGTGTTCAGTGTTAGCTGTGGTAGGGTTATTAAGGGCACTCCAAATCCACTGGGTCAAAGGCTCCATCATTTGATGCTCGGTTGTTAACACATCGCCTTGGTGGCGCTGGAGTAATTGTTGGTAAATGGTGGTGATCCCCGCGGGTTGATCAATGGCAATTTGTTCACGTAAGGCTAAATGCAAACCTAAATGCAAAAATGGATTTACCTCACCCAATTCAGGATGAAATTCTTTGGTTTGTAGTGACTCGGGTTGGTTGAATGCCGCATGGTATTCAGGATGCTCTAACATGATCTGTAGAATATTTTGTTCCAGCGGTTCCAATGGTTGCTGCGATTGATATTTTTGCCAAACGGTTAAAAATAATTGTCGCGAATCATCACGTTCATGACTGACCATCAGAGAGCTCCTTATAAGGATATTCGCACAAATCATTAATAATGCATTGATTGCATTTAGGCTTACGTGCGATACAGGTGTAACGACCGTGTAATATAAGCCAATGATGCGCATCTTGTAAAAATTGTTCAGGGATAACTTTCAATAATTTTTTTTCAACTTCCAAGGGTGTTTTCCCGGGAGCAATTTTGGTGCGGTTGCTAATACGAAAAATATGAGTATCCACTGCCATGGTCGGTTGACCAAAAGCTGTGTTTAACACAACATTTGCTGTTTTACGACCTACCCCGGGTAAAGCTTGCAGTGCTTTACGATCAGTGGGAATTTGCGATTGATATTGATCAATTAAAATTTGACAAGTTTTGATGATGTTGGCGGCTTTACTATTGTAGAGTCCGATAGTTTTAATATAGCGTTTTAATTGGATTTCCCCAAGGTGTAAAATCTTTTCCGGAGTGTTGGCGATTGGAAATAATTTTTGAGTTGCCAAATTTACACTGACGTCCGTAGCTTGGGCCGATAAGATCACGGCGATCAACAGTTCAAAGGTTGAGTGATAAATTAACTCGGTGGTTGGTGTGGGGTTGTCTGCTTGTAAGCGAGCAAAGATTTCCTGACGTTTTTGTTTATTCATGATCCTTCCTTTGTTGCGTGTGGCGTTTTGCTTTGACACGTGCAATGGCTTGCTGGATATAATCTTGGCGTTGTTGACGCGAATGGTGGGTATTAGTTTGCTGACGCAATGCTTGTTGGTGTTGTTGCCAACGTTGTTGTTGCTGTTGAGTAAGCCGTGTTTGTCTTTGTTCGAAGCGTTGTTTCGCTGTTGCTGGTTTAAATTGTGAGCGGGCAATTTCTACTAAATCAATGCAATCCACTGGACAAGGCTCAATACACAATCGACAGCCGGTGCATTCTGCTTCTAGAATCACGTGCATTTGTTTGGCAGCACCGATAATTGCATCCACCGGACAAGCTTGAATGCATTTGGTACAACCGATGCATTCGGATTCACGAATGCATGCGATGGTGGGTGGGCGTGTGTTCTGGGTTACCTTTGCCACATAAGGTTCAGCGGTTTGATCGGTGAGTTTGGCTAATGCATATAAAGTATCCAATCCACCTGGTGCACACAATTCAATAGTGGTTTGGCCAGCGGCGATGGCTTGGGCATATGGTCGACAACCTGGGTAGCCGCATTCGCCACATTGAGTTTGTGGTAGCAGAGCGTCAATTTGGTCAATGTGTTTGATGTCAGTCATTCGGTTTCAGACGTTGATTGCGCTTCATCAAGCATCGCGGAAATTTGTGCTGGGTCAATCCTCTGCAACAATGGAGTGAACGGTTGAATGTGGTGCGCGAGTAAAGGGTGGTGGCGTTGCTCCCAAGTCAATGCTGGGCAATTTAAAAATGTTGCGACTTGCTCAGCCGTGTGCGGCAAAATTGGTTGCAGATAAATCATCAATACACGAAATAGATTTAATCCCAAACTGCAAATTTGCTGTACTTGTTCTGTGTGCGATGTCTGCTTGATTAATTGCCAGGGTTTGTATTGATCAATATATTGGTTGGCTCGATCCGCCAGTTGCATAATATGACGCATGGCTTGGCGATACTGGCGATCTTCATAGCATTGGGCAATTGACTGTCCAGCATCCACAAAGTGTTGATATAAATCGGGTTGATGGCAGTGAGATGATAATTGGCCATCGAAATGCTTGTGAATAAAACCGCTGCATCGACTGGCGATGTTAATGACTTTGCCGACTAAATCCGCATTAACGCGTTGACTGAAATCTTCAAAATTTAAATCCAGATCTTCCACACTGTTGGTCAGCTTGGTTGCATAGTAGTAGCGTAAATATTCTGGATGTAAATGATTTAAATAGGTGCGTGCTTGAATAAATGTACCACGTGATTTCGACATTTTCTCACCGTTAATGGTGAGAAACCCATGCGTAAAAATTGCCGTAGGCGTACGAAAACCGGCGGCGTGTAATACTGCCGGCCAAAACAAAGCGTGAAAATACATAATGTCTTTGCCGACAAAATGATACAGTTGCACATCGCTGTCAGGTCCCCAATAATCCATAAAATCATAATGCGGGTGTGTTTGACAAAATTTTTGAAAACTCGCCATATAGCCAATTGGGGCATCCAGCCAGACGTAAAAATATTTATCCGTTTCGTCGGGAATTTCAAAGCCAAAATAAGGGGCATCGCGTGAAATATCCCAACGACGTAATCCGGCGGTAAACCATTCATTTAATTTATTAGCCACTTCACTTTGTACGTGACCGGTTTGGTGCCACTGCTGTAAAAAATCACCGTATTTGGGTAAGTTAAAAAATAAATGTTCGGATTCACGTGTGATGGGTGTGGCGCCTGTTAGGCTGGAGCGCGGATTGATGAGTTCTAGTGGACTGTAAGTTGCTCCGCAATGTTCACAACTATCACCGTATTGATCCGCTTGATGACAAACAGGACATTCGCCTTTGACAAATCGATCGGGTAAAAACATATTCTTTTTGGGATCAAAGGCTTGACGAATTTGATCTCGTGTAATATCTCCATTGGCTTGTAAGCGTGTGTAAATGGTTTGCGTCAACGCTTCGTTTTCAGCAGAGTGAGTGGTGTGATAACAAGCGTAATGAATGTGAAAATCATTAAAATCATGTAAATGTTGCTGACGGTATTGTTCAGTCAATTCAGCAGGGTTGACCCCCAATTGTTCCGCTTTGATCATAATCGGTGTTCCGTGAGCATCCACCCCACACACCGCAAGACAATCGTGACCTTGTGCCTGTTGAAATCGTACCCAAATATCTGTCTGAATGTGCTCGACCAAATGTCCTAGATGCAGTGAACCATTGGCATACGCCAGGGCGGAAGTAACTAATAATTTACGCTGAGTGCTCATAGACAACATCGCTGATTCAAAACGATTGCATTATACCCATTCTATTTCAAGATGCGAATGTTAAGCCGGTATCGGGCGAAGTGTTGCGATGGGTTTTTATAATTAAAAAGCCGCCTAATACACGCTTTAAAGTACTATCTGAAACAACAAAGTAATAGCACGTAAGGTTGGTATCTTGATGTGGAATGGCTATACCCATTCCCAAATAGTTTTGCGGCGGTGCGGCAAAATTGCTAAACTGCCGGCCAATCTTTGCAATTGTCCTGGCAACGTCAGCAAGGTCACTTTTATGTCCACACTTATTTCGCAGATGGAACAAGCCATCCAATCTTACATTGAACCGCATCTAGGCGTTGACCTGATGATGGCAAAGTCGGTGAAGGTGACGATTGAAGATCAACGGGCTAGCGTTTGCGTGACGCTGGGATTTCCCAATCGATCGATTGCTGCTCAGATTAAACAAGCCATTGAGGAACGTTTGCGCAACATATCTCAATTGAAGGACATCGACATACAAATTAATACCGATATTCTTAGCCATGCGGTGCAGCAAGGCTTGTCTGGTATTCCAGGGGTTAAAAATATCATCGCAGTTGCTTCCGGCAAAGGGGGCGTTGGTAAATCAACGGTGGCGGTGAATTTAGCTTTGGCTTTGCAGCAAGAAGGCGCTACGGTGGGATTGTTGGACGCCGATATTTATGGCCCGAGTCAGCCACATATGTTGGGTGCTACAACACAACCACAAGTTGAAAATAATAAAATGATCCCAGTGTCGGCATACGGTTTGCAAACGATGTCGATTGGCTATTTATTAGAACAAAGCGATACGCCAATGATTTGGCGTGGCCCGATGGTGACCAGTGCGTTGCAACAATTGTTATTGGAAACGGCATGGCAAGAGGTGGATTATTTAATCATTGATTTACCGCCAGGCACCGGTGACATTCAATTAACCATGGCGCAGAAAATTCCAGTCAGTGGTGGTGTGATTGTGACCACGCCACAAGACATTGCTCTGTTGGATGCGCGTAAAGGGTTACGCATGTTTCAAAAAGTGAATACCCCTGTGTTGGGGATCATTGAAAATATGGCAGTGTATCAATGCCCCCACTGTGGGCAACAGCAAATGATTTTTGGCCAAGAAGGTGGAGAAAAAATAGCGCAAGAATATAACGTGCGGCTATTAGGACAATTGCCATTGCATCAACAAATCCGTGAACAAACCGATGGCGGACAACCTACAGTGGCGGCTGAACCTGCAGGGGAGTTAGCTCAACTGTTTCGTGAGATTGCTTTGGCCATGAGCGCTCAATTGGCATTGCAAGCGAAAAATTACGCCGTTAAATTTCCTAAAATTGTGGTTGAATAAGGTGAGAAAAAATGTCTATTAAATCAGATCGTTGGATTGCACACATGGCCGAAGCACATGGGATGATTGAGCCGTTTACTCCCAGACAAGTGAAACAACATCATGATGGAGCAGTGATTTCGTTTGGCAATTCCAGTTATGGTTACGATGTACGTTGTGCCGCTGAATTTAAGGTTTTTACTAATATTAATTCCGCTGTTGTGGATCCTAAAAATTTTGATGAAAAGAGTTTTGTTGCGGTGGAGTCTGATGTTTGCATCATTCCTCCCAATTCTTTCGCCTTGGCGCGAACGGTAGAATATTTCCGTATTCCACGCAATGTGTTAACAATTTGTGTGGGCAAATCAACTTATGCGCGTTGTGGCATCATTGTCAATGTTACCCCTTTGGAACCCGAGTGGGAGGGGCATGTAACTTTAGAATTTTCCAATACCACCCCGCTGCCAGCGAAAATTTATGCTCATGAAGGGGTGGCACAAATGCTATTTTTGGAGGCCGACGCCGACGATGTATGTCAAATATCTTACAAAGATCGCGCCGGTAAATATCAGGGACAAACAGGGGTGACTTTGCCTAAAGCGACGTAGAGGCTGTCAAGATTTGATCCGTCGATGCTTCGTCATCGATTGCTTTTTCAGGAGAAAAGGTAGTCAGGAGAAGATCATAACTACTGGTAAGAAAGCCTGCGCTACCAATGAGCAGTGAGAGGAAGGCTAGTGCTGCCACCGGTGGAACTAGGGCGGAGGAAATGATCAAGGCTGTGCTGCTAAGCAACAACAGTACTTTGAGTATGATGGGTGTTGGCATAGGGTCATTTAATACCCGTGCCTCATGTTTCGTTGGATGAATGAGATAATAGCCATAATCAAATTGGCTGCTATTGAGATCCGCGCAACGTTGTTGATTTGGCGGGGGGGAGTATTTATTGGTAATCAAACCTTCAATAAATACGATGCATAGTGTGGCAATTCCCAATGAAGCTGCAGGAGTTGCTAATAAAAGAGCGCCAACGGCCCACAACCCTTTTCTGGTGGTGTTTGTTTGTTGATTGTTTGTTGATTGGACGGATGGCGACATTTGATGACGTTGCTGATGATGTTCGAAGAATGTAGAGTTAGTTTCGATCTTACCAGTATTTTTTTTTGTCATCGTATTTCTCTATTTTAAAGTTTAGAAAGAATTTAATTATGAAACATGCCCAGTGTGTCGTCATAACCCTAAATGTTCACTGCCCAAATATACCGTTTCAAACAAAAGTTGTTCAGTCTCACTTTTATCGTCGTTCATAAGAAGTGTCATAGCCGCACCTATGCTAGTAACCACCAGTAGAGTGAATAGTACTGCTGCTGCAACTTGGGGCGCCGCGACGGTCAATATTATGAAAATACCAGATGCGAGCCCTGCTAGTGCGCTTATTTTCTGAGGCTCGTTGTTTTCCTTAGTGGCTGTTTTGGCATCTTCTATCATCGGTGTCTCAGTATCAGTAGAAGATAGTGCTGGGGACTGTTTTTTGACAGGGTTTTGCGAAAATGCTTCAAGCAACATCATAAAACCAATAACAAAAGTGAAGGGTGATGTCACAAATAGGCCACCCAAAAAGGCTAAGCCAATTTTTTTAAAGGAGTCGGTATCTTCATTCCCTTCGGAGTTGATTTCTAGGTCTTTAGGAGAAGACTGGCTGACCGGTGATGAAAAAAGTTTAGGTGTCGTCGGTAAGGGGCTAGGCATTTCAATAGCAACTGTGGTAGAGGGATCTGCAGCCATTTTGTTGTTCTCCTTAATAAAGAGGGTCCAGTATATTTAAATCGTCTTGCTTGAACCAAATGAGGTGGTAAATACGCTACCACAAGAAACAGAAAAAATCACTATTTTTAAGTTGTCGGCTCATGCACGTTTAAAATTAGCATCTGCAAGTACGATGGGTATAGACACAAGTTTAATTTCATCCAGTGAATGGAGCAATCTGCAAGGTATTGTTAATAGGGTTTGGAAGGATGGCTACTCTTCCGGTTCAATCGGAGTGGTGTCTTTTGCCTCATCAATGTCTTGACGTAATTTTTTACCGGGTTTGTAGTGAATGCTGTATTTGCCTTCGGTGGTGACGGATTCACCGGTTTTGGGGTTGATGGCGCGTCGTGAGGGATGGTAATGGAGTGAAAAAGTTCCAAAGTCGCGTAATTCTACGCGGTGTCCTTTGACTAAAGAATCAGAAACGTATTCCAGGATGTAATTACAGGCTTCATTGATCTCTCGTTCATTCAACCAATGAATACGAGTGGCAATATGATTGACAATTTCCGATTTGATCATAGGTTTTGTTCCTTTTACTGAATCGGATAGTATAACGACTTTCTATTATTTCGCCAAACGACAGCATTTTGACACCAGTCAAATTGACCTTGGGCATACCATTGTAGAATTTGCGGATACAGTTGATGTTCCAGCGCGTGAGTGCGGCTTTTGAGGGTTTCGACGGTTTCTTGATCTGAGTGAATTGGGAAACTGCTTTGGGCAATAATGGGACCGGCATCCACTGTTTCTGTGACAAAATGAATGGTAATGCCATGCTCGGTTTCTTTTGCTGCCAACACTTGTTGATAGGTGTGCAGTCCAGGAAATTTGGGTAACAATGATGGATGAATATTAACAATTCGTCCTGGAAATTGCTGTATAAGGGTTGGGCCAAGAATGCGCATAAATCCAGCCAAGACAATTAAATCCGGTGAATGTTGAGTCAAGTACGGCAGCAGTGCGGCATCGTAAGCCGCTGCGGTTGCATAGAGTTTATGGTCCAAAACAAGCGTATCAATGCCTGCCTGTTTAGCACGAGTCAATCCCATGGCCGCTGGACGATTGCTGATCACCAATTCAATCGAAGCATCTAATTGTTGTTGGGTAATGGCATCGATGATGGCTTGTAAATTACTACCTTGGCCGGAAATTAATACAACTAATTTGATCATGAATCAATAGTGACGGTGGGTGAGGCATCGGTTTGTGCGACAATTTCACCGATATGAAATGCGCGAATGGATTGATCTTGCAATACCGTCAATGCTTGAGTTAGAACGTCGGCGGCAACGCACACCACCATGCCAATGCCACAATTGAATGTTCGATACATTTCTTTAGATTCAATCTGACCTTGTTCGGCCAGCCAATGAAACAGGCTGGGTTGGGGCCAACTGCTGGTGTCCAATTGTGCTTGACAGTGTGTGGGCAGTACGCGAGGAATGTTTTCCAACAAACCGCCACCGGTAATATGAGCGAGGGCTTTGATCGGTAGAGCTTGTTGTAACTGAGCCAGCGCAGTGACATAGATTTGAGTGGGGGTGAGTAAATGATCGATCAAAGGTTGATCGTCAATGAGTGTGGTTTGCCAATCAATGTTCCGGTCAGTAATAATTTTACGAATCAATGAATATCCATTGGCATGCGCACCGGTAGACGCTAATCCAATTAATTGATCACCAGCTTGTACGTGACGTCCATCGATGATGCGCGGCTGATCGACCATTCCGACACAAAAGCCTGCTAAGTCATAATCTCCAGCTTGATATAAATCTGGCATTTCTGCGGTTTCTCCACCAATGAGTGCGCAGTGGGCTTGTTCACACCCTTGGCCAATGCCTTGAATCACCGATTCGGCAATGGTTAACGAAAGTTGGCTGGTGGCATAATAATCCAAAAAAAACAACGGTTGTGCACCGCAGGTAATAATATCATTCACACACATGGCGACTAGATCAATGCCAATGGTTTTATGTCGATTGCTGGCGATGGCTAGTTTGAGTTTGGTCCCAACGCCGTCGGTGCTGGAAACTAAGATTGGTTGTTGATAATCGGTGAGCGAAGATAGTGAGAATAATGCGCCAAAACCACCGAGTCCGGTTAATACTTGCGGACCATGAGTGCGTTGAGCGATGGGTTTGATTCGTTGAACAAGTGCATTGCCGGCGTCAATATTGACCCCTGCGTCTTGATAAGTCAGTGGTTTGCTCATGGTGATATTGACAATAGCTTGAATAATCGAGGATGGCACTGTAACAAATCTGTAGGTTTATGTAAAATGGCTCCAGCCAATTTTAGCGTAAGTAACCGTTTAGTATTTTATGGACTTGAAACACATTCCCAATTTAATTACTTTTGTGCGCATCGTCTTGTTGCTGCCATTCATTTTTTTTATCTGGCAGGGTCAATATGTTGCTGGATTTTATGTGTTTATTCTGGCCGGTCTTTCCGATGCGGTGGATGGGTTTTTAGCTCGCTACTTTGGCTGGTTGAGTTGGACTGGCGCTTTGGTGGATCCATTGGCCGACAAATTGTTAATGATAACCAGTTTTATTTTGCTGGCAGCGGTTGGGCAATTACCGTGGGTGATTGTATATTTATTTGTGATGCGCGATGTGGTGATTGTGGCAGGTGCCGCGACTTATTATTATTTATTTCGTGATATTGAGTTTCAGCCTACAGGGTTAAGTAAAGTTAATACATTTTTGCAAATCGCATTAGCGACGTTGTTGTTACATCAATTGGCTTATGAATCATTAGCGAGTTGGTTTACCTCGTTAACGGTGTGGATCACGTTAGCGGTCACATTGCTGAGTTTGTTGCAATATATGTGGGTTTGGAGTTTGAAAGCCAGGCGTCAATGGGTGAATCGGTTGGAGAAACATGGATAAAGTAAATGCTTCACATAAATGGTTCTGGTTAACACTGACGTTGATCAGCGTTGGCTTAGTGTATTTGTTATCACCAATTTTGACGCCTTTTTTTATTGGGGTGATTCTTGCTTATTTGGGCAACCCATTGGTGACATGGTTAACCCGTTGGCATCTGCCACGTACGCTGGCTGTGATTGTATTTTTTAGTGTGATTGTGGTGGTTCTTTTGTTATTGGTTTTATTATTGTTGCCGAGTTTGGAGCAACAAATTACTTTGCTGATTAGTCAATTGCCATTGATGGTGGAGTGGGTTCAATTCCAAGCCATCCCTTGGATCACCCAACATTTGGGAATGGATGAAACGGTTAATTTATCTAATTTATCCACGGTGGCCAGTCAACATTGGCAGCAGGCCGGCGGTTTTGCCGGACAATTGGTAAAAACCATTTCTCAATCCAGTGTGGCGATTGTGGTGTGGCTGGCCAATCTGGTGTTGGTACCGGTTGTGGCATTTTATTTGTTGCGTGATTGGCAATCGGTACTCGACAATGTTCATCGTTTAATCCCGTTAAAATTTGAACCGAAGGTATTGCAATTGGCTAATGAATGTCATGCAGTGTTGGGAGGATTTTTGCGAGGACAATTGTTGGTAATGGTGAGTTTGGGAGCTATCTATACATTTGGATTGTGGTTGGTGGGGGTCAACTTGGCGGTGTTGATTGGGTTTGTGTCAGGCTTGGTAAGCATCGTGCCGTATTTGGGATTTTTTATTGGTGTTTTATTGGCGACAATTGCTGCATTGTTTCAATTTGGTGAATGGTTGCCGGTGTTATTGGTTTGGGTTGTGTTTAGTATTGGAACGACTATTGAAAGTGCGGTCTTAACGCCTTGGTTGGTTGGGGATCGAATTGGCATTCATCCAGTGGCAGTGATTTTTGCCATTATGGTGGGTGGGTTATTGTTTGGATTCTTAGGAATTTTGTTAGCTTTGCCGGGTGCGGCGGTGTTAATGGTGGTTTTACGTCATTTAACCCACCGGTATATGGCTAGCAGTGTTTATCAACAGTCGATTTAGTATGAATGCACATGCCGTATAAACAGTTACCGTTAGCATTTCATTTTCATCGTCATGCCAATTTCACCAATTTTGTGATTGGTGATAATCAAGATGTTGTCGCTCTACTACAACAAATAAAAAAGCAAACCCACACCAATGTTTTGTATTTGTGGGGCCCTAAAGGTGTGGGAAAAACTCATTTGTTATATGCCAGTTGTCAACTGTGGCATGAACAACAGTACCCGGTGAGTTATTTAACGTTGAGGGATTCTGCCTCGTTGACACCGGCTGCTTTAGAGCAGTTAGCAGGACAATCATTGATTGTGTTGGATGACATTGATGCTGTGGCTGGGCAATTGGCTTGGGAAACGGCATTGTTTCATTTGTACAATGCGGCAGTGCAAACCCAGTCGACCTTGATCCTCAGCGCGCAGTGTGCGCCGCGGATGTTGAATTGCCAGTTGGCCGATTGGCAATCGCGACTCACTGCTAGTTTGGTTTATCAAATAAAGTCAGTGGACGATGCTGGCAAGCGGCAAATTTTAATAGAGCGTGCCCAACAATTAGGGTTGACGCTGCCGATGTCAGTCGCCGATTATTTACTGCAACATTATTCGCGTGACTTATTGGATTTGTTGCAAATGCTACAGCGATTGGATCATGCTTCTTTGGCGTCACAACGCGCATTAACTATTCCTTTCATCAAAATGGTGTTAACAGAGCTTTAACGCCAATTGTGTGACACGGTGTCCTAAGACTTTACATAGATGTTGCTCAGCTTGACTCAATGGTTGATCGCTATTGGGCCCGGCAGTATGACTGGGACCGTAAGGCGTGCCACCGGTTTGAGTGGTGATCAATTCTGATTCAGTGTAAGGCAACCCAACGATCACCATGCCGTGATGAAGTAGTGGTAACATCATACTCATCAAAGTTGTTTCTTGGCCACCGTGCATGCTGGCAGTCGATGTGAAAACCCCCGCAGGTTTGCCTGCCAAAGCGCCGGACATCCATAAGCCACTGGTGCCATCCCAAAAATATTTTAATGGGGCCGCCATGTTACCGAAGCGAGTGGGACTGCCTAATAATAAACCACTGCAATGAGCTAAATCATCGATAGTAGCATAAGGAGCGCCACTGTCTGGCACAGCCGGCTCAGTGGCTTCACAAGTCGTAGAAACAGGAGCGACTGTGCGTAAACGTGCTTCCATGCCGGTGATTTGATTGACACCACGAGCAACGAATTGCGCCATTTGTTGAGTAGCGCCGTAGCGTGAATAATACAAGATGAGAATGTAAGGCATGGTGTTTCCCTATGGGTTGAATAATTTGCAGCAGCATAGTACAGGTGAGGGTGAAACTCAATGAAGTGAGTGGTCGTAAAAATTGAGATGCAAGAGAAAGAAATTCCATATTAGATAAAAACAAATTGTGTTACGTACATCAACTTAGATTTTGAATTAGTTGCCTTGTTATAACTGCTAAAACCACTATTTGCATCGGTGGTAAATTTAATGCTACTTTAATCGTTCGTGTCTCTGACTCAAATGGTATAACGGATGCAACAGGTTTGGTATCAATTTCAACGGTTGATGAGTTTTATGGTGTATCGGTTTTTTGCCGATGATTGTATGTATCGAGCTTCAGCATTGACCTTTACTTCTTTGTTAGCACTGGTGCCATTGATGGCGGTTAGCTTCGCCATTTTGGCAGCGTTTCCAGTGTATAGTGAATTTGCCGAACCGATTCAAAATTTTATTTTTACTAATTTCGTGCCTGCTACCGGAGAAGTGATCCAACAATATTTAATTCAGTTTGCAACCCAGGCCAGTCGATTGTCCTGGGTTGGAGTTGCGGCCTTATTGATGACCTCGGTGATGGTGATGTTTACCATTGAACGGGCGTTGAATACAATTTGGCGAACACCGGTACGACGCAAAGGGGTAACGACTTTTTTATTGTACTGGGGCATTTTATCGTTGACTCCTTTGTTAATGGGAGCAGGGTTTGCCGTGAGCAGTTATGTGGTTTCGTTAGCGTGGGTAAATGGTAGTACCAACGAAGTGAGTTGGTTAAAAACACTTCTGACTGGCAGTACGCCTTTTCTATTATCATGGATGACGTTTGCATTGTTGTTTATTGCAGTGCCCAATTGTAAGGTGAAATTGCATCATGGATTGATCGGTGCTTTGGTGGCTGCCTTGTTGTTTGAATTGGCTAAATGGGGATTTGGATTTTATTGGCGGCAATTTAATAATTATCAATTGTTGTATGGTGCATTCGCATCGATTCCATTATTCTTTTTGTGGGTGTATTGGGTTTGGTTAATGGTGTTGGTCGGTGCTGAGTTGACGCACGCATTATCGGCAAGTTATGACCGACGTCGTGGTAAAAAAGTATCGGGATTGGTTCATGCATTACTGTGGTTACGCCAACTGTGGCATGCGCAACAATCCGGACGGGCGATGACTTTAGATGAATTGATCGCTGGAGATCAAGTGAATTATGAGCAAGCACCTGAACGTCAATTAAAAGCTTTATTTCGTGCGAAATTAATTCAAGCCAATGATGCGGGCGCTTTTATATTAAGCCGTGATTTGTCCAGCTTGTCGCTATTAGAACTGTATCGCGCCTTGCCTTGGAAACTTCCCAAAGTAAGTGAAATTGCCGATTTAAAGTGGGCGGCGACTCAATTGTTACAGCAACAATTGGCGGCCAATGAACAAGCACAGCGGCAATTGTTGATAAGACCGTTGAAAGATTTTTTTGTCGATGATCCATCCTCCGCTGATTCGGTATAAACAATGCTTACCAACGTCTTGTTGAATGGACCGTTTCCTACACGGTTGCTTGATAAACAAGCACATTGGTTTGCTATAAAGTTCGTGGTATTATGCGCCCCTCGTCGGGGCGTGGCGCAGCTTGGTAGCGCACTAGCATGGGGCGCTAGGGGTCGTGGGTTCAAATCCCGCCGTCCCGACCAGTCAGTAATAAAATCACCTCTATCGTTAAAAAAAAGCATTAATCAATGAGTTACAGTACTAACGGTGAAAATATAGTTCAAAAAATGACCAAAATGTATCCCAGTTGACTAAACTTAATTATATAAGTTTTGTTTTGATGGGGAGTCATACAGATGCAGATTATCTTTCAAGGCCAGCAGTCTAGTCAGGAAGCCGTAGAAAGTCTCCTAAGCATTATCAGTTTATTTCGGGAGCGGTATGGGATCGAGAGTTTTCAAGATGTTCAATTGAATTTTGGGCTTGTGGATGCACAAGGTGATGAAGTTGAATTAATCGATCCGTTGACATCGGAAGTGTTTGCCATTTTTGAGGTAACCTGTGCTAAAAATCATTCACGCATTGTGGAAATGAAATCTACTCAAACGCTTGAATCTGATCAATGCAAAATTACCAAAGGGCATTTACAATTAATTGTCGATAATACTTCTAAAGCATAAAAAATATGTGGTCTGTTCTTAGTTCGATTTTAGCGGTTATTTTATTGATCATTTTAATCATTGGTATTCATGAATTCGGGCATTATTGTGCTGCCCGTTGGGTTGGTGTGCAC
>WLWR01000229.1 GCA_012103495.1 Legionellales bacterium | reverse complement strand
CGAATCAGAGCACCAAGTACTGGCTTTCTGGGAAGAGCAACAGATCTTTGAACAGTCTCTCAAACAAACGCAATCTGGTCAGCCTTATGTTTTCTACGATGGCCCACCCTTTGCCACAGGGCTTCCTCACCACGGTCATCTACTTGCTTCAACCATTAAAGACATCATTCCACGCTACTTCACCATGACCGGTCATTATGTTGAACGACGTTTTGGCTGGGATTGTCATGGCTTGCCCATTGAATATGAAATCGACCAACAATTTGGCAAATCTGCACAAGAAGTGGTGGCCGAGCAAGGCGTGGCACAATACAACCAAGCTTGCCGCGCCATTGTGCAACGTTATGCCAGCCAATGGCGACAAACCATCACTCGGTTGGGACGTTGGGTGGACTTTGATCACGATTACAAAACCATGGATGCCGATTTCATGGAATCAGTGTGGTGGGTGTTCAAGCAATTATGGGATAAAAAATTAATTTACCAAGGCACGAAAGTGGTGCCCTACTCCACTGTTTTGTGCACTGCGTTATCTAATTTTGAAGCCGGTTCCAATTATCAATCGGTGCAAGATCCCGCTGTGACCGTGTTGGTACAATTGGTGGAGCAACCTGTGTATTTAGCCATTTGGACCACAACCCCTTGGACTTTGCCTAGCAATTTAGGCATTTGTATTAATCCGGATTTGGAATACGTGCAAGTGCACGATGATGAACAGCAAGTAGACTTTATCATGGCACGCCATTTGGTTGAATCGTATGCTCAAAACCATCCATTAACCATCGTCAATGTCATCGATGCCAAAGCCTTGATTGGTCAACGCTACCAGCCAATTTTTCCTTATTTTGCTGATTATGCTGAGCAAGGTGCCTTTCAAATTTTCGCCGATGAATTTGTCACCCTGACCGATGGCACCGGCGTGGTGCACATGGCACCAGCCTTTGGTGAAGACGATCATCGCGTAATGCGCCAGGCAGGTGTGGATTGTTTGGTATGCCCTGTCGACAGTGCCGGTCAATTTACCAGTGAGGTGCCTGACTATGCTGGGCAGCCGGTGAAACAAGCTGACAAAGCAATTATTCAGCGTTTGAAACAGCATCATCAATTGTATGAACAGCGTACCATTGTACATAATTATCCATTCTGCCCACGCTCGGATACACCGCTGATTTATCGTGCGGTGCAATCTTGGTACGTCAAGGTGGAAGCCATCAAAGAGCAAATGCTCGCAGTCAATGAACAGATTCATTGGGTCCCCGAACACATTCAACATGGACGTTTTGGTCATTGGTTGGCTGGCGCACGCGATTGGGCGATCTCCCGCAGTCGCGTGTGGGGAACACCTTTACCCATTTGGATCAATGATGAAACCGGTCAAGCCAAGTGCATTGGCTCCATTGCTCAATTGAGTGAATTAACTCAACAATCGATCACCGATTTGCATCGCGATCACGTGGATGCCTTGACCTTTCAATTGTCAGGAGAAACCGGTGTCTATCGACGGGTGGACGATGTGTTGGATTGTTGGTTTGAATCCGGTTCCATGCCGTATGCGCAATCGCATTATCCATTTGACCATCAAGCGCAATTTGAACAAGGTTTTCCTGCTGATTTTATTGCCGAAGGTTTGGATCAGACTCGCGGCTGGTTTTATACCTTGACCGTGCTGGCTACCGCTTTGTTCAATCGCCCAGCGTTCAACAATGTCATTGTTAATGGCATTGTGATGGCCGAGGATGGCAAAAAAATGTCGAAACGCTTGCGCAATTACACACCGCCAGATGATTTGATGGAGCACTATGGTGCCGATGCTTTGCGTTTGTATTTAATTCATTCCGGTTTGGTTAAAGGAGAAGAACAACGCTTCACCGATCAAGGCGTCAAAGAAATGGTACGTCGCACATTGTTGCCTTGGTATAACGCGGCTAAATTTTTACTGACTTACGCCAAAGTTGATCAATGGAATGCACACACGCATCATCAACGCAGTGATAACATTACTGATCGCTGGTTGTTATCTCGTGTGCAATCGGTCAAAACAATGATTCAAAATCACATGCGCCAGTATCATTTGTTTGCCGTGGTGCCTGAACTGTTGCAATTCATTGATGAATTGACGAATTGCTACATTCGCTTCAATCGACAGCGCTTTTGGGGGGAAGGCTTATCCACCGATAAATGCGCAGCCTACACCACCTTGTATACCGTCATTGACCAATTCACCACATGCATGGCACCGTTTACACCCTTTTTGGCTGAACATATTTATCAACAATTACAACAGTTGCAATCCAATCAGGCAGAGTTACCGCAGTCGGTG
>WLWR01000228.1 GCA_012103495.1 Legionellales bacterium | reverse complement strand
ACCCACGATCCTTTCTGCATCACATGCTCACCTCAGATCTGCCGCAATGCAGCATGCAACCAATGCGTTGCCGAATGATTCAACATGGTTGCCTGTCGAACTTGCTCATTCACTTTGGCAGTCACACGATCCCCTACTACCAATTGTCCTTGTCGCAATTGTCCTACATGCATATGCGCTGCTGCCGATTTTTGCGTATCGCTTACTTCAAACACCACTTGGTCATAACTCAAGATGCCTTGATCGCCAACTTGACCACCGCTTTGTGCATAAAAAGGTGTGTGAGCTAACACCACCGCCCCTTGCTCACCAGCAGTTAATTGGGTAACCGACGCCCCATTGCAATATAAAGCAACCACTTGTACATCTTGCTCACAGGTATCGTAGCCGGTAAATTCCGTCACATGATCCCCAACCGTTTCTGCTTGATATTCCGTGTCAAACTGACTGGCGGCTTGCGATCGCTGACGTTGACGCTGCATAGCCTCTTCAAACCCAGCAATATCAATCAACATGCCGCGTTCACGAGCAATGTCACGCGTTAAATCCACTGGAAAACCATAGGTATCATACAATTTAAAAACAATATCCCCATGGATCATCTTGGAATCTTTCACCGAATGAATGTCTTGTTCAAGAATGCGTAACCCTTGATCCAACGTTGTGGCAAATTGTGTTTCCTCTTGTGCGAGCGTTTGTTCGATATACGTTTGAGCCGCACTCAATTGCGGATAAGCCTCGCCCATTTGCTCAATCAATGGCGCTACCAAATCAGCAAAAAACGGTCGTTCAATTCCCAACTTATGCCCATGACGCACCGCACGACGAATGATCCGCCGCAACACATAACCACGTCCTTCGTTGCTGGGGATCACCCCATCGCTGATTAAAAAACTACACGCTCGAATGTGATCAGCGATCACTTTTAACGAATCATTGGTCAAATCATCCGTCCCAACAATGCGGGCAACGGCTTGAATCAATTGTTGAAAAATATCGATATCATAATTGCTATGCACACCTTGCATCACCGCAGCAATACGTTCCAATCCCATACCAGTATCCACCGATGGTTTGGGCAAATCGGTGAGCTGTCCTTGCGCATTACGATTAAATTGCATGAACACTAAATTCCAAATTTCCACATAGCGATCGCCATCAGCCGTGGCACTCCCCGGCGGACCACCAGCCACTTCCGGACCATGATCATAAAAAATTTCACTACAGGGTCCACACGGCCCCATATCCCCCATCGACCAAAAATTATCTTGTTCATTGCAACGTGAAAATCGTCGCGGATCAATCTTCATTTCTTCAAGCCAGATCCGTTCAGCTTCTTGATCTTGCTCATATACCGTGACCCACAATTTTTCCGCAGGCAAATTCAATACTTGGGTTAAAAATTCCCAGGCAAAGGCAATGGCTTCACGCTTGAAATAATCACCAAAACTAAAATTCCCCAACATTTCAAAAAAAGTATGATGGCGCGCAGTATACCCGACATTTTCCAAATCATTGTGCTTACCTCCAGCACGCACACAACGTTGGCAACTGACCGCCCGCGGTTGCTCAGGTGTCACCATCCCCAAAAATATATTTTTAAATGGCACCATGCCCGCATTGGTAAACAACAAAGTCGGATCATCACTAGGCACCAACGAACTAGAAGGTACTAGCGCGTGCTCACGCTCGGTGAAAAATTGTAAAAATTGTCGGCGAATCTCAGCAGTTTTCATCTCATCACATTATTCATTTGAAATAAATCTCACTCATCATCCATCGTGGCAAAAACAGATTGAATCTGTTCATGATTAAAACCACGATATTGTAAAAATCGTTGTTGTTTACTCAATGCCAACGCGTCTTGCGGCCAATGTTTGAAACGCTTACGCTGTACCTGCTGGCACAAAGCATACCAATCGTCGGATTCATGCGCTGCCAGGTATTGAGTAATTTGCTGTGCATCCAATCCGTGTTGTTTTAATTCCGCGCAGATCCGCAACGGCCCGTAACCGCGTTGCATCCGACTGTGGATCAAACTCTGTGCCCACCGCTCATCGCTTTGCCAACCCTGAGTCACCAACTCTTGCAACACGTTTTCGATCACATTGTCAGCAAACCCTCGCTGCTGTAATTTTTGTTGCAGCGCTTGGCGGGAATAGTCGCAGCGGGCGAGCCAAGCGCAGGCTTGCGCCCGCGCTTTGGCGATCGTATCCATTATTCTTCCACAGCAACAGCCGCCTCATTCACAGTAGCTTTCACCGCTTGTGGCAATAATTGTTCACGAATTTTCTGCTCAATTTCAGCAGCAATGGCCGAATTTTCTTTTAAATA
>WLWR01000227.1 GCA_012103495.1 Legionellales bacterium | reverse complement strand
TAGGTGGGGGGCATGTTGCTGGCGGAAGAATTGCCAACATTGGCCAAGAATCGGCCGAGAAAATTGTTGTTGATCGATGGTGTTCGCGTCGATATCGTTGGGGTGTCAAGTTTATTACACACACACACGAGGAGAAACGATGAAACTGATCGACAAGATCGACCACAAGCTGCGACATTTACGTTTGATATCTCAACCTGCATCATTTTGTGAAATACAAACTTGCCAGGAGTGCGGGGGCGAGTCTTGCAAGGTGTCGACGCCAACTGAAGTTTCCGTAACTTGCGAGTGCGGCTCGCTCAAATATGAAAGGGTGCAATTATGCAAATAGTGTTGTTTTTTGCTGTTTCGTTTTTTGTTAGTTCGATAATTCTGGAGATTTTAAGATGATTGTTAAGAAACACGGTTACACGGTGAAAATTATTAACCGCAACCTAGCGGTGGTGATCGGTGGCAAATTAGGCGACCAATGGCAAAAAGTAGGCAGGCTACTGGGTAAGGGGGATGCAAATCCGAAAACAGCGAAGAATGATGTTAAGACTTACGGATTGTCCCTGTATCCAGAGAAGGGGATTGGATTCGGCAATATATGCCCCCATGCAAAGACTTGTGTTTCGTCGTGTCTTGCACACCAGGGGCAAGGGGGGATGTCAAGCGTATTGCGTGCAAGGGTAGCTAAAACAGTTGTTTATCAATTGTGTCGTGATTGGTTTCTCAACAAGCTCAATCGAGAGCTGCATATACGCCGGAAAGTTAATGCGGGGGTGGTTGGTGTTCGGCTCAATATGTTCTCGGATATTAAATGGGAAACACATAGTGTGATGCAGAACCACCCCGGCATCACATTTTACGATTATTCAAAGAACCCAAACCGGCATGGCTGGATGTTAGAAAACTATCACGTCACGTTTTCTTATGATGGACAAAACGATGATGCAGCAGTCAATGCGTTGGAATCGGGAAGCAATGTATCGGTAGTCTTTTACGATAATTCACCCGGCGCGAAGTGTGGCAAGGCCGCGCATCGGCAAATACTGCCAAGCTGGTGGCAGGGGTTTCCAGTTATTGACGGTGGGCTAACCGATTGGCGGCCGGCCGATCCTAGCCCTTGCGTAGTTGGGTTACGCTTGCTTGCAAAAACGTATGATAGCAGGGAATCGGCAATTGATAGCGGTTTCGCTGTTGACAATCAGTTAGTCGCTATAGGGGGTGAAGTATGAAGTATCCAAAAGAACAATACAAAATACTGTTAAATGCTTTTGTGGAGGTTATTAAGCGTAAAGGTTACACAATTGAGCAAGTAAAAGAAAATTATCAATATAGGTATGACCCCATGAGGTTAGGGTATGGTTTGTTTCGATTGGCAAATAATGGGCTAACGGGCTTCGGCGACCAATGCGACACGGTAATTTCTTACGTAACTTACCCCCCCGGTATAAACGATAGCCATATAAAAACAGCAATCAAGAAGATTCTCAAGGATCTTGATTTGTGGTGGAAACAAGGGGGTGAAGCATGACCAGAATACCGGATAGACCGAATAGGCCGGGTGAACGCTTGCCAGTGTTTCAAAATAGGGTCAAGAACCAACTGGGACGCAATCATTATTTGTTTAAGCGTATCGGTGACGCGCTGGCAGGTAGGCTATCTCGTGAAGATTATTTAGACTCTCTGGACAGATTGGCTTTCTTTGAATTGCGCTCCAGCGATTCTATCGAACGCGCTGTTCTTGGTTGCTTCAGGTGGTTAATGATTGTGATTGCCTTGATTATCGTTTCGATTATTTTGTCCAGTCAGAATGTCATTTAACCAAGTGTCTAGCTAATTGATTTCCATAAGCCCCGGTGATAAATCGCTGGGGTTTTCTTATGCGCGTAGGGGTACCAGGTGCGGGGTACGGGGTGGCTGGTGGCGACCTTGCCTATCGCGGTTTAATCAGAATCGTCCAGGTTAATCTGCTTCCCTATCGCGTTGAATAACCCCACCACATCGCTAACCTATCTATGACGCCTCCTAACGTCATCTTGTCATTGCTTGACATGCACCACCCGTAACCTATTGGGTGGCGCTGGCGACCCACTCACGGACCCCTATCGTGATATCGTGGTATTGCGTGGGTTTCTATTGGTTTGGGGGGTAGGGGGTCCACTCTGATTTAACTTCCCGCTGGATCGGCCGAGATTGAATTCTCGGCAATCAATCGGTCAGCCAAATAATTCTCAAAATATTTTAATGGCTGAAATTCTGCCATAAATGTCATGCCAAAATATTGGCCCCAATGCCCCCTGCGACAATAAACCACCCCCCCATTTTGGGATAGGCAGACCCTCCACGCGAC
>WLWR01000226.1 GCA_012103495.1 Legionellales bacterium | reverse complement strand
ACAATCCGGACAGTTAGCAACCATGCTGCAAACCGCCAGTCAATGGTATCAAACACAGTGGACTCAAATCATCACCCGGTTAACTCCCTTGCTGGAACCTTGCCTGTTGCTTTTCATTGGTACTCTGGTCGGGGGCTTGGTAGTTTTATTGTACTTACCCATGTTTCAAATGGGGCAATTGTTTTAAATGATGCAACTTCTTTTAATTATTTTGTTGAGTATTGGTTTGGGATACATCTGTACCTACCACTTTATGCCACTGGGTATAAAATTCATCATCGCGCCGATGATTGGTCATCATGCAATTAAGTTACCATCCATAACCAATGATTTATTACGTTGGTTCCTCGCCAGCATAATATTGACTATTACCTTCATCCAGTTTGGAATCAATTGGTACAGTGGGTTGGTTGTGATGTTTTGTATTGGTTTATTTATTTTGGCAATGCTGGATTGGGATTATTGGCTATTACCGGATCAACTGACTCTATCACTGCTGTGGCTAGGCCTATTAAGCAATTGTCAACAAACCATCACCGATCTTGAAGCCGCCGTGTTAGGTGCAGGAACCGGTTATGTCAGTTTATGGTTGATTGGGGGATTATTCTATCAATTGACCGGTCGATGGGGAATGGGTTATGGCGACTATAAATTCTTAGCCGCCATTGGTGCTTGGATGGGTTGGCACGCCTTACCGACTATTGTTTTCATCGCCAGCACTCTTGCCGTTACTTTTGGCATTTGTCATTCAATTTGGCGAAAAAATACAGTTGCACTTGACCAACCGTTTGGCTACTATCTCGCTCTGTCAACCTGGTTAATGTTGATTAATTAACTACTTGCATCCATTTTTGAACGAATTATACTATGCTTTGGTCATAAGTTTAATAATTTATCAATTTGTATGTCAGTAACCCTTATAACTAATTTATTGTACGAATTGATTTAAGGAAAAACAACAAATGTTCACCGCTGCTCGCGTGCACACCTTATTCATACTACTTATCAGCGGATTGTGGGTATATCCAAGTTTTGCCCAAACACCACCACGTATCAATTATTGGATTTGTAAAGCGATTGACTACGAAGACAATGTCTTCGAACGTCAAGCCGGTGATCGGCAACAAGCCTTGAATGCCGCTTTTGCTGCTTGTAAAAGTGACAGTAAACAACCCACTTCCTGTGTCACAGCATATGAATATTGTGAAAACGTTTATGCCGGTCGGCGCGTGCAAGCCGCCTGGCGGTGTACGGCATTTGACACTACCGGCTATGCCTGGCCAGGCGATATTCAATTTTATCGTGATGATGCAGTAGAAAGCGCTCGTTACACTTGTGAACAAGCCAGCATGTTTCCAGCCAATTGCTATGTCCGATTGATCACATGTCATTCCAAGCTTATTTATTATTGACGGATAAACAGCAGTATTTCTTTCACTTTCAGAAATAAGTTCAACAACTTACTCTATCCAGCATAATTTTTTTTCACCACCTCATCAATGGTGGTCAGTTCAGTCAACAATTCTTTAAGATTAGCCAACGGCCAAGAATTGGGACCGTCACTGAGTGCTTCATCTGGATTGGGATGGGTTTCCATAAAAATACCGGCAATACCAACAGCCGTCGCCGCTCTTGCTAAATAAGGAACAAATTCACGCTGCCCTCCGGATACATTACCCAACCCACCAGGCAACTGCACTGAATGGGTTGCGTCAAAAATCACCGGGCATTGTGTTTCACGCAAGATCACCAAGGCACGCATATCGGACACTAAGTTGTTATAACCAAAACTGACTCCCCGCTCACACACCATGATCTGCGAATTGCCAGTTGCTTTGGCTTTTTCCACCACATGATGCATATCCCACGGTGCTAAAAATTGTCCCTTTTTAATATTGACAGGTTTGCCTTGTTCAGCCACTCGCTGAATATAGTTGGTTTGACGACACAAAAAAGCAGGCGTTTGCAGCACATCAACCACACTGGCCACTTCCGCCAGCGGAGAATCTTCATGCACATCGGTTAACACAGGGACACCAATTTGTTGTTTCACCGCTTGTAAAATACGCAATCCTTCAGCAACACCAGGACCACGATAACTTTGATGAGACGATCGATTGGCTTTATCAAATGACGATTTATAAATAAACGGAATGTTTAATTCATCCGTGATCTCACGCAGCATACCTGCCGTTTCAATGGCTAACGTTTCACTTTCGATGACACAAGGACCTGCGACTAATAACAAAGGATGAGACAATCCGATTTCAAAATGATTGAGTTTCATGTGTGACTCCGATGGGTTTGCGATTGATGTTCCAAGGCTGCCTGAATAAAACTAGAAAATAATGGATGCCCATCACGCGGTGTGGA
>WLWR01000225.1 GCA_012103495.1 Legionellales bacterium | reverse complement strand
GGTAGTTGGCGCTGAGCTTGGTAATGCACCAGTACCCCATTGGGAAAAATTGCCCGACATTGTTGCAGTGTAAATTCACCGATTGTTAATTGCGGTTGATCAATGGCATACGTCAACATACCCCAATGATGAGGTGAGAGTGTATGCAAATGAGTTGTCAATGTTTGTTGCCAATAAGCATCCCATTGTTGGAATTGCTGTTGGCCTAAGATCACACCTTCGGCCCACAATAATTTATCGATCCACATTCGCATTGTCCCTCTAATTGATTGCTCAACAAAACCCAGTACAAGCGCATTGTTTTGCAAAGTAAAACTCGCCATGTTTGAAATCCACAGCACACCAACCATGCCAAACATGCTGGCAATAAACTATCGACCCACATCAGCGTTGCACGGCTAATTGGTTGTTCACCAAGGTTAATTGCAAACGACCGGTGATTGGTTGAATCACTCGCCACTGTTGTCCTTCGGGCTGACGAAATAAGGCGATTGCAGCAATATACTGCGCTTGTGAATGGCGTGGCATGTGAATGATTTTTTGATGATCAGGTAATAGAGTCACGGACTGTTGGGCCAGTAACGTATTGCCCAACACCACACGATCTTGTTGCCACAGATCTCGAAAAGAAGCTTGGTTGAATAATTGAGCGTCGCGGAGTTGGTAGAGTTTGACCACCACTGGCAACGCCATGGCTTGCACGCTCGGATTTAATTGTGCGGCACTTACCAATTGCACTTGCAACGATTTGGCACAACCGCTGATCAAACCAGTTGCGATCCAAACCGTCAACAATCCCACACTCAACTGCGTGGCTCGACGGAAAAAACCTGGCATTGTTGTTCATCCTTGAAATATCAATGTCGCGGCTACTTTAACACATCCCTATGGTTTGCCACATCCGCGCTTACTACGTAAATTTTCAGTGTTCTGAGCATCACACCAAGCTGTACTGCGTCAAAGATTAGCGGCAGCGCGCAATTCAGCGGCTTTATCAGTTTTTTCCCAATTCAAGTCAATATCGTCCCGACCAAAATGACCGTAGGTTGCAGTTTGTCGATACACCGGATGCAATAAATCCAAATGTTTGGTGATCCCCGTTGGGGTTAAATCAAAATGTTCATGAATCAATTGACTGATCACCAACTCATCCATGCGACCGGTATCAAAAGTATTCACACTGATAGAGGTTGGCTCTGGAATTCCAATGGCGTAAGAAACTTGAACTTCACATTTGCTAGCAATGCCGGCCGCAACAATGTTTTTGGCGACATACCGAGCAGCATACGCTGCAGATCGATCGACTTTGCTGGGGTCTTTGCCTGAAAAACATCCACCACCATGGCGCGCCATACCGCCATAGGTGTCAACAATAATTTTGCGGCCGGTTAACCCGCAATCACCCAATGGCCCTCCAATGACAAATCGTCCGGTAGGATTAATGAAATAACGTGTTTCTTTGGTGATCCATTCTGCAGGCAACACCGGCTTAATAATGGTTTCTATCACTGTTTCCCGTAATTCTTTGGTACTTATGTCTGGATGGTGTTGCGTAGACAACACCACTGTGTCCACTGCGATGGGGTTGCCTTCTTTATCATATCGAAAGGTTAATTGACTTTTGGCGTCCGGCCGCAACCAAGGCAGTTGTCCATTGTGACGCAACTGGGCTTGTTTGCGCATTAACCGGTGAGCGTACGTAATCGGTGCAGGCATCAACACATCAGTTTCATCACAGGCATAGCCAAACATCAAGCCCTGATCACCTGCACCTTGCGCATGCTCTTCAGTGGCATTCACCCCTTGCGCAATGTCGGGTGATTGCTTACCAATGGCAGAAATCACCGCACACGAATCCGCATCAAAACCAATATCAGAACTGGTATAACCAATGTCACGAATCACTTGGCGCGCCAAATCTTCCACATCCACCCATGCTTGGGTGGTCACTTCACCGCCAATGAACACCATGCCGGTTTTTACCAAGGTTTCAACCGCGACTCGGCTGTGTGGATCCTGATGCAGCAATGCATCCAAAATCGCATCTGAAATTTGATCAGCAATTTTATCCGGATGCCCCTCAGAAACCGATTCGGAAGTGAATTGATAGTAATTGTGCATGCGTTTCCCGCTCTTGTAATGAAAAATGCCCGCATCATACCGGATTCGATTTGCCGAGTCACCCAGTGCCAAATCATTGCACACGCCCGCTGCGATGAGAAATCATGCGACGCTTATAAGTTTAAGAACCATGATTATGGGTGGCTGCTTGCCTGATATTGCCGGCAATTTGTTCTTTTTATGAGCAAAAAATGACAACCTTTGATTTCTTGTGATAGTATTTTTTGTTCCCGTATTTTGAATTGAGTTATAAAGCCATGAGTAGAACCGTCACTACACCCAGCAT
>WLWR01000224.1 GCA_012103495.1 Legionellales bacterium | reverse complement strand
CACCGTTAATGGATTAGGCAAGTTTTGAAAAATACCTTGCTGGGTATGAGTGATGTCACAACTCATACCATGCATGGGGTGTTGCGCTTGTCCAATACGACTACCAAACGCTTGGCCGATTATTTGATGTCCCAAGCAAACTCCCAGGATAGGGATGTGATTGGTAAAATGTTGTACCAGGGTTAAACAAATACCAGCGGTATCGGGTGTGCAAGGACCGGGTGATAAAATAAGATGTGAAGGTCGCAATTGTTCTATGGTTTGAATAGAAATGGCATCGTTTCTAAAAACAGCGCGAGCATAACCCAGTTCACTCACGTAACGCGCTAGGTTATAAACAAATGAATCATAATTATCAATCACAATCACCATTTTATGTTTCACCCAGTAACAATTGATGTAAGGCAGCCACTTTATCCAGCGTTTCTTGATATTCTTGTACCGGGTCAGAGGCTAATACCACTGCGCCACCGGTTTGATAAGTAATCGTATTGTTTTCAATACAGTAAGTTCTAATTAAGATGGAGCAATCCATATCACCGTTAAAACTGATAAATCCCAAACTGCCACAATACGGTCCTCGACGATGCGATTCCAATTCAGCGATGATTTCCATCGCTCGTATTTTAGGCGCTCCGGTGATCGAGCCCCCTGGGAACGCGGCCGCTAATAAATCGATAGCGTCTTGTTCGGGCATCAATGTGGCTGTGACCACGGAGACTAGATGATGCACACTGGTGTAGCTTTCCAAACCACATAAGATGGGAACTTGGATACTGTGATTGGTGCATACTTTGGATAAATCATTACGCATCAAATCGACGATCATAATGTTTTCCGCACGATCTTTAGCACTGGTGGATAATTGATGCGCCAACTGTTGATCAAGCACTTCAGTGTGTCCTCGAGCAAGGGTACCTTTGATGGGTCTGGTTTCTACTTGATGATCCGTCAATTGTAAAAATCGTTCGGGGGATGCCGAGGCAAGGGTGAATTGATCAAAATGTAAGTAAGCGGAAAAAGGTGCAGGATTGGCGGTGCGTAATTTTTGATAAAGACTAAAGCCAGTTAAGTTTGGGGGCATGGATGTGTGAAATCGTTGCGATAGATTTACTTCAAAAATATCTCCATTGAGAATGTATTGTTTCGCTTGTTCAACAATGTGCTGATACGTTGTTTGATCAAAATTGGATTCGATAACCCCTTTGGTGTCGTGGGTTGAGTATTGTAAAGTCGTGGGTTGGTTGGCAAGTCCCTGCATGATTAAATGTTCAAATTGTTGGATACGCTGATGGGCACGACGTTCTCTCAAAGATTGTGTTAACTCTGGAAATCCACTGGAGATGATCCAAGCTTTGTGTCGAAGGTGATCGAAGGCAATAACGGTGTCGTAAAATCCCAACGCGAGATCGGGGAAATGTGATTCTCGAGGGCAACAATGTGCGATGTTTTCCAATTCATGACCGAGATCATAAGCAAAATAACCGGCAACACCGCCTTGAAAAGGAGGAAGTGTGGTCACGTTTGTTAGTTTAAACGGTGCCAGTAATTGTTTGAGTGTGGTGAAAACATCGGTGACGGGTTGCAAATCAGGCTGGGTGTGATGATCCTTCACTACAAAGGTGGTGAAAGGATCGGTGGCTACATAACTGTAGCGGTTGGTGGTTTGCAATGGGTGTGCATGGTTGGCGCTATCTAATAATAAAGTCCATGGTTCCTGAGCAATGGCACTCATCCACGTTAAGGGGTCGTGGTAACGAATTTCTTTCCAAAAAGGTTGATGACTGGTTTGCATGATCAAATATCTGAATTTTTAGGTACACCGTAAATGATTCGTTATGGATCGAATATTGGATCAAAATGGCAATATACCCGTTAACGGTGAAAACGGCTACTTTATGAAGAGAATATTGCTTTCCTCTATCAATTTTTTTCATGCCTGGTTGTTTTGAGAACGTCATACTTTGTTCCCTGATAGTGCCATTCTACTTTAAGATGTAAATTTTAAGCGTGCACTGGGCGGCATTTTGGATTTTTATGACAGTATGGATGGGGAAGTATGGCTAAATGAATAATTTTTCCAAGAGATCATCCTATTCGTAGCATTGGCAAAGGCAGTGATCGTTGGGTTGATGTTGTGGTGTTGGTTGACAGCTTAATCATGCCCCACTAGGATCAGCGCTCTTATTGTCGGCACGGATGAGTACGATTTATGGTCTTACAACGGAATTCCTCTATTACCATTATTGTTATGCTCATGCTCGGCTTCTTGGTTGGGGTCATTGGCGGTTATGGCGCGATCTTATTTCGTTGGATGATTGGTCTGGTACACAATCTCTTATTCTTAGGACAATTTAATTATTATTACGATGCCAACGTGCATACGGCACCTAGTATTTGGAGTGTGGGAGTCATTTTCGTACCAGTGATCGGTGCGATATTTGTCACTTGGATTGTGAAAACTT
>WLWR01000223.1 GCA_012103495.1 Legionellales bacterium | reverse complement strand
GTCTAATTTTCGAGACGGCCTTGGAAAAACGCTTATTTTCTGACGGTAATTCCTTTTGACCTCGTTGCTTTTGGATGGGTGTGAACACCTTTAATTCTTGCGTCATTTCAACCCTTTTTTCATCAGGTCTTCGGTAAGCCTGATCGGCAAAAGCCAGGTTGTTGCCCATGAGGGGTCGTAAACATTCGTCAAAAATAGGGCCGTCCTGCCGACTGGCCATATCCACAATAAATAGTTCAATATCCGGTAAGCAGGCTTGATTTTTGCGAGCAACCCCATGCGCTTTGACACCGTCATAGTACATTTTCTTCGTGGCATTAAAACTTTTTCTGGCCACCTCACCAGCAACTTTGGCTGTATACGCATGGTTTTGCTTTGCTAAAGCAATCGGAAAAGAATCGATTAAATAAAACCGTTCATCGTGTGACGAAATTTGCTGCGATGGGAGCCATGCCACCAGCGCTTTAAAGCCATCTCCCAGTCTCTTCACCCGATGAACAAAGCCCGCATAACAAGGCAAACCGGGGAAATAACTCAGTAAATGTCTACGCGCATAGTGATGAATTTGTTTCATTGTTTTCAATCCCATCAGTGTCCCTAAGACATAAAGGGTCATCACTTCTTCGTCACTAAAACGTTTATAGCCCCCATTGGTAAATCTTTGACATACCGTCCAAACATTTTCTTCATAAGCATTGCAGATCAGTAAATATAATGTTATCAATGACCGTTCCCAATCCATGTTATTTCCTTTTTTGGCTTCGAAAACCTAAAGCGTAATAACTTTTATGGATTGGGACTACCTATTTTCGACTTTTGATTCGCATATATATGATGACTTTTCCAGAGAGTTAAAATATGGGTGAATCGTTATCTATTTTTAAATGAGAACGATCCACCCATCAATCTTACGAGTCTACATATTCATACGGCAAATAATGTGGTTGCCAAAATAACTCTTCAATAACAGCAGTAAGATCGCTTTGTTGATTTTTAGTGGCAAACTTTTGTTTGATACCTTCTTCAGCAACCACTTTAGCAATATATTTTGCCACATGTTGTGCATGATCCAACGAAGGGAGTAAGGGGGCATAAGGATCCTGACGCGCCGGAGAACATTCACTCAAGGCAATGCACACTTGCCAAATCATATCCGATGTCAACCGTTTCGCTCCGACCGCCAAAACACCCAAGCCAATCCCTGGAAAAACCAAGGCATTATTGCATTGCGCAATAGCATAATTGCGGTCGTGATAATGCACATCTTCAAACGCAGTTCCAGTGGCAATCAACGCTTGTCCATCGGTCCAATCCAATAAATGAATGGGTTGCGCTTCGCAACGTTCAGTGGGATTGGAGAGTGGAAAAATAATTGGTCTGGGTGCGTGCTGATACATGGTGCGCACCACCGATTCGCTAAATGCATTAGCAACCGCCGAGCAACCAATTAGAACTGTAGGTTTGACATGAGTCACAACATCTTGCAAAGTAATCTGATTGGCATCGGTCAATTGCCAATTAGCAACATCGCTTGGATCCCGCGCATAAGGCAATTGACCAGCAGACAATGTCGAATCACCTTGGACCAACAATCCCTGCCGGTCAATCAACCAAAATTGTCGATACGCTTGTTCACGAGTCAACCCATGCTGCAGCAAAGCGGCACAAATTTGATCGGCCACACCAGTGCCTGCCGAACCGGCGCCAAAGACAACGATGCGCTGTTGTGTTAACGCGGTTCCAGTGACATTAACCGCCGCCAACAAGGCTGCCAACGTCACCGCGCCAGTGCCTTGAATATCATCGTTGAAGGTGCACAGTTTATCTTGAAAACGATGCAAAATACGCCGGGCATTGCCAGCACCAAAATCTTCCCAGTGTAAAAACGCCTTGGGAAATTGACGTTGCACCGCTTGCACAAATGCGTGAATAAAATCGTCGTACTCTTTGCCAATAAGCCGCGGATGACGCCACCCCAAATACAAGGGATCATTGAGCAACGATTCGTTATTAGTCCCCACATCCAAAAAAATAGGCAACGTGCGGCAAGGGTTGACACCACCACATAAGGTATACACCATCAACTTAGCCACCGGAATATCCATTCCACCGACACCTTGATCACCAATCCCCAATACACCTTCACCATCGGTCACTACAATTAAATCCACTTGCGGGTTGGAGCGATTTTGCAGCACGTCATCAATAATATCTTTGTCGGCGTAGGTAATATACAAACCTCTAGGCTGGCGATATTCTTCGCTGTACTGCTTGACTGCCGATCCAACAATGGGCGTATAAATTGTTGGCAACATATCGGCTAAGTGTTCACTGACCAGGCGATAAAACAACACTTGATTGGTATTGTTGAGATTGCCTAAATAAATGTTTTGCTGCAATTTAGTTGGATACGCATGGTACTGGCGATAAGCACGAATAACTCGTTCTTCTAAACCTTCAATCAGCTGCGGC
>WLWR01000012.1 GCA_012103495.1 Legionellales bacterium | reverse complement strand
CAATCAAATTGGCACATTATCAGAAACATTAGCCGCCATTGCTTTGGCCAAGTCGGCTGATTATGCGACGATTATTTCACATCGTTCTGGCGAGACGGAAGATACGACCATTGCTGATTTGGCTGTGGCCACAGCCGCAGGTCAAATTAAAACGGGTTCGTTGTGTCGTACGGACCGAGTGGCAAAATACAATCGATTGTTGCAAATTGCTGATGAAGCTCAGCAAACGATTCCTTACGCGGGTCAAGCCGCGTTTCCTCGATTAAATCATCACCACGAATAAGGAGAAAATGATGCGCATTATTGTCATTGTGTTAATTGCCTTGCTGGTTGCTTTGCAATATAAATTATGGTTTGGCGAAGGAAATGTCCGTGAAGTTTGGCAATTGAAGGAACAAGTACAGCAACAGATGCAAGCCAATCGAGCACTGGAAGATTACAATGTGACGCTGGAAGCTGAAATTGATGATTTGAAAAAAGGACACACCGCGATTGAAGAGCATGCTCGCAGTCAGTTGGGATTGGTCAAACCGGATGAGACCTTTTATCAAGTCGTTCATCCGGAGTAAATCGGTAAGACCGAGCAAGGGTTAAATCGTAATCAACAAGCCATCGTCTAACGGCGGTGGTTTTTGATCCCACACACTGAGTACATAACCGCCACCGCCGGAACCGGTGGGTTTGGCGGCCAGCGCACCGTGTTGTTCAAGCCATTGAATGTGTTGCTGCAACGGTGGGGTTAACAAACCCCATTGATCGAAACATTGTTGTGCACGCTGGATTGCTTGCACGAGTAATGGTAATCCTTGTGCGGCATTGGGTTGGGCCAATGCTTGCTGTGCGGTATTCACGCTGGCAACCATTTGTTCATCGATGACAGCAGCTTGAGCCGGCGCTTGATGCCACAATTGCTCAATTTGCGTAACGCATTGAGCCGTATTGCCCTGGGTGCCACAAAACGATAAATACCATTGGGGTTGCCAATTCATTTCGATGGCGGTGGGAGGATGATTGTGACAAAAACGTAACCCGCCTTGTTGGGCAGCACTGCCAATGATGTCCAAACCACTGCTTTGGCCATGAAATAAATTTTCCAATTCACGGGCAAACTCAATCACTTGGGTGGATTGGATCAATGCTTGTGCGGCAAATCAGCGACTCAAGCCAACGCATAAGGCTGCCGATGCTCCCAATCCGGCACCGGTGGGAATGGTGTTGTGTAAAGTAAAAGCACCGGTGAATTGGGTCAAAGATTGTTGAGTGAGTTGGCAACCTTTGCTGAGAGTTTGCCAAAAGGGAGTATGAATTTGTTCTAAAGCAAGACCGGTGATGGTTAAGCGTATCGGCTGAGAATCGGCTTGATAAGCGATGGAAAATTGTTTGCTGGCAATGGGGAACACCAACGCAGGTTGGTGGCGAATCACCGTGTGTTCGCCGGCTAAAATCCATTTGCCATGGGTGCTGGTGGTAAAATTACAAAACATCAAAATTTCCTAAAAACAATTGTTGGTGCAATTGATGGGCGAGGGCTTGTTGATCAGGGCGATACAGCAAATGAATGTTGGGACCGGCGTCCATGGTGACCAGCGGACCGTCACCGGTTTGTTGCCAAACATGGTCCAATCGATTTAATACGGTGCGTGACGCATCGGTTAAGTAATGAAACGGTTGCTCACTGGTGGCGAACAATTGGTGCATGTCGTGAAATTCATCCCAGCAAATACGATAGGCGTCTGGCCAATGTTGTTGGTGCAAGGCTGTTAATAATTGTTGCAACCGTTGTTCGGCACGCTGTGCGCGTTCGGCAAACAATGGGCTGGTGGTGACTTGTTGATGCGCTTGACTGGAAGAGACGGTTTTGGGTTGATGGGAAATGATCACTACCTGATGGATGAGATTTGCGTAAGGCAAGGCAATGGTGCTGACAGAAGTTGGGGTCCACAGAGCCCAAGGGGTGAAAAAAGATCGGCAGGATGAACCGGATCCCACTTGACTGAGCGTGGCTAATTGAGTGGCTGAAAGCGGTTGTGAATGGAGCAATTCATTGCAAGCGATCATGGTGCATTGGGTCAACGCGGCGAAACTCGACGCTGAGCTGGCCAGTCCAGTTTGCGCCGGAAAATTATTGCATGAGCGCACGATGAAATGACCGGTGTAGCCAAATTGTTGTTTGAGATAAGTTAAATGGCGTAAAAATCGCTGCTGCCCGGCGGCGGATAAATGAAACTCAGTGGTCCCCGGAATGTCTAAAGGTTCCCAAACATCGTGTGGTGTAGAGGTGGTTTCTAATTCAACATAGGTTAATAAATTTGCCAACGTGTACGATAAAGAGCTGTTGATTGGAACGTTCTGACTGGCGTCATGTTTACCCATATATTTAATCAACGCAATATTCGCAGGCGCATGAGCCAGCCACTTCATAAATCATTCTCCCCAATTTGGTCTGGCGATTTTACCAAATCACAGGTGAAAAGAAATGGGCTATCTAAAAAAGTGCTAATGAGTTGAGACGGTTGGCAGGTTGTCTTAACGGCGGTGGGTTATGGTTTTGGAGACAAGGTGCTGGTGTTATCAGCGATGGGTGCATCATCGTGGCAAAAAAATCCGGTAAACAACACGATAATGATTCCAGCCGTGAGTATTCCCATCAAGGGAGTAATGGTTCCCGTCAAAATGAGTAATAGCGTAGCAGCGAGGATGTTGGCGGTTGTGGTTTGGGCTACGGTTTCTGAATACAATGAGGCTGTTGTGCGGGTGTGTTTTATATGTTGAGCAGAAGATGAGTTGTCTGGAAGATACTGTTTCTGCTGATTTGGTAAAGCCTCTGTGCGGGTGTGTTTTATATGTTGAGCAGAAGATGGATTGTCTAGAAGATACTGTTTCTGCTGATTTCGTAAAGCCTCTATTTTGGATTGAGGATTGTCGGTACGGCCACGGAGTTTATCCAAGTTTTCTGTGTAGGCTGTTTCGACTCTGTCCCAGTGTGATTGGAAGATTGTTTTAAGCAAATCAGTTGGTGGGTCATTGCATTCGTCCAAACAAATGGTAATTAACTGTTTGTCAGTTAAATCCGCTAGTGTTTTTTCGTCAATGGAATAAAAGCGACTTGAGTTTTTTTGTTTTTCGACTGTTTTTTCAGTGTTAACCGTTCTACTCTGATCCAAGCAAGTATTTAACTTGGTAAGAGCGGTTTCAAGTAGAGGCATATGTTTTTGGATGGCATTTACAGTATCAGAAGTATCTATCTGATGGTTTTGCAAGCTAAAAAACATTTGACTAAGTTTAATTAGAAGTTGATTGTTATTTAATACGTCTATTACTTTCGCCCACAAGGAATTTGGGTTTTCGTTAGCGTAACGCTTAGATCGCTTTTCATAACTCTGAAGGTGTCGGGGTATTCCGTTGCTCTGTTGCTCGATCATGTTTAGACGACGCACAATAGTACTTTCACGGTAATATGGAATGAAGGTGGCACCGAAAATAAGACTGTCCTCAGATTTTTCATCGGTTGTCATGTTGGTAAGGATATTGACTCTATTAAAATGAGATGCTTGTTTATCTTCATATTCACCGGCAACTATGTCCGCTAGGTAGTCAACGTATTGATTGGCGAGGGGGATTATGTCCTCTGGTTGATTGGCAGGAGCTGAGGCTTGGGTACTTGAGGAAGGCAAGCCATCGGTTTGCGATTTTTGATCGTCAGTAACCCATTGCCAGTTCGTCGCTAACTCGTCTGTTGGTGAGGACACTAGGGACTGACAGTAATTTAGTAATGTGTGAGGGAAATCACAAATTTTGTAATCTCTATCATCCATGTAGGTCTTGAAAGAAATGGGAGTGGCTGAACGCTGACTCATCGATACGGATCTCCAATAATTGTTTCTAAATAAATAAATTGCAATCCAGCCATGGATTTACGATCTGGGCCTATACCCATTCCACTTGCAGCTGCAAGTGGAATGGGTATATGTGTTTTAATGGTGTGGATATATCGTGGCAATCGGGAATACTATCTTTAATCGCGATTTATATCATGACCGGCATTATAAGGCTTTATTATTAAAACAACCTTAAGGTTGGTAACGCGATTGCGTCGGTGAATATTTTGTCGACTCGATTTGGTGTGTTCTAACAAAAGACAATGGGGCGTAAATGCATCCATGATCGAAGAATTCACCATTCCTCTTTATCCGGCGGCCATGGTATAGTGCCGGCATTTTTAAAATGCATAGGGTTGATCCAAAAACCATGCGGCGCGATGATTTTGCTTATGAATTGCCGAGTGAATTGATTGCTCAGCAGCCTCGTGAAACCAGAGACGAAAGTCGATTGTTGACCTTGGATCGCGCAAGTCAAACCATCGCACATCACCAATTTGGGGAATTGATCACACGGTTGCAAGCCGGTGATTTGTTAGTGTTTAACAATACGCGGGTGATGTTCGCTCGCTTGTTTGGACACAAGGCCACTGGGGGACAAGTGGAATTGTTGATCGAACGTGTATTGAGCGATCAACAATTTTTAACTCAAATCAAAGCCAGCAAAGCTCCGCAACCGGGCAGCCAAATTTATTTAACCGATGAGACCCCCATTCAGATTGAACATCGTGAAGGAGCGTTGTATCAATGCCGTTTAATTAGGTCAACAGAATCGATACAGCAGGTGATGCGGCGTCTGGGGCAATTGCCTTTGCCACCGTACATTCAACGGGCTGCTGATGCATTGGATGAATCACGTTATCAAACAGTGTATGCACAATCTTTGGGAGCCGTTGCCGCACCGACGGCGGGCTTGCATTTTACTCAGGCATTATTGGAAAAATTTCAGCAGGCAGCGATCCAAACGGCATTTATGACGTTGCATGTGGGGGCGGGGACTTTTGTACCGGTACGGGTTGAGCGCATTTGTGACCACAAAATGCATCGGGAATGGATGGAAGTTTCTCCGGCACTTTGCCAACAAATTCAGCATACCAAACAACAAGGCAAACGGGTGATTGCGGTGGGGACCACAGTGGTGCGTGGTTTGGAATCGGCGGCATTGAGCGGTGTTTTGCAACCCTATATGGGAGACACGGATATTTTTATTACCCCAGGGTTTCAATTTAAGGTGGTGGATGGGTTGATCACCAATTTTCATTTGCCGGAGTCCACTTTATTAATGTTGGTGTGTGCTTTTGCTGGTTACGATGCGGTGATGGCTGCTTATCAAACGGCGGTGGCCCAGCGGTATCGATTTTTTAGTTATGGGGATGCTATGTTGTTGCTATGAAACTAACTATCGAGCAGACAGTACAAACCCTACGCAGAGGGTGTTTAACGGTTTACGAGCAATTGTCGATTGCGACGCCAGCGTTGGCGGTGCCATTAACGGTGGAACCGGCTTGTGATTTAACGCCGCATGAATTGGCGCAATTACAGGTGACGGCGGTGGTGTTTGAAGCGCAGCAAGTGTTGGCGCGACCGGGGGCGCAGGTGATTGCCCAACAAGGTGGATTGGCGCGTTGGGCTTGTTTGACTGGATTGACCATTGTCGATTGTGGGGATGTGGCAATGTCGCCGGTATTGCGTTATCGCTCGCCTTATGATGGTCGTTATTTGACTTGGGATGAAGCGCAATTGGCTCAGGTGAAACAACAACTTGACGCGCATGTGTGGGTGGTGGGATCGCAAGTGTGGGAACCGGCAACATTGTCTTTGCGCTATGCGACAGTCACAACCGATTGGGAGGCGTTTGTCACCGCCGTTGAACAGGGGAATGATTTAATTTATTGTTCACTGCCGCATCGATGGGCGAGCGATGGACGTTTGGTGATTGGCCCCAATCAATGGATTGATATTTCACAGGCGCAATATGCAACTGATCAACAACCGGTGAGTGTGCAGTGTCCTTGTTTGGGATGTCAACAGTATTCACGGGCGTATTTATATCAATTGCACCAGCAAGGGTTGGCTTTCGGTAAGCGCTTAAATTTAATTCATAATTTGCAATATTTTATCGACGTTATGCAAAATTTGCGTAATTGCTTAGAACAAGGTAAATTGCCAATCTTGCGTTAACATGAGGAGTGAAAATATGGATGGGTTAATCCAAGTGGCTCATGCGGCTGATGTGGCTGCAACCGGTAAAGAAGGAGCATGGAGCTCTATTTTATTATTGGTTGGCTTTGTTTTAATTTTTTATTTTCTGTTATGGCGTCCGCAAAGTAAACGTGCCAAAGAGCATCGTGAATTGGTGGGTAGCTTGAGCGAAGGTGATGAAATTGTCACCGGCGGTGGCGTGATTGGAACCATTAAAAAAATCAAAGATGATTTTTTGGTAATGGATGTGGCCAGTGGCGTGCAAATGAAAGTCCAACGTTCAGCGGTTGCTAAAGTCCTGCCTAAAGGAACGATTGCTGCGATTGATGAATAAAATATTATTAGATGTGTCATGATGCGGCGAGTCGTTTCTATTCGAAATCAATATCCCTGGTGGAAAAATGCTTTGTTGATCGCCTTGGTGGTGGTCGCCATTATTTATGCGCTGCCTAACCTGTACCCTGAAGATCCTGCCATTCAAATTTCTACCAATAGCGCCGCTCAGGTGCATGCAACAGCCGAGCTTGAACAACAGGTCGCTGAACAATTGCAAGCAGCTAAGCTGTCTTATCAATCCATCAAAATAGAAGATCGAGATCTGTGGGTGCGTTTTGATTCTACCGATGTGCAATTGGCCGCGTTTGATGTGTTGACCCAAACGTTGGGCGATGATTGGACGGTGGCGTTGAATTTGGTACCCTCTACGCCGGCATGGTTGGCGGCATTGGGCGCCAAACCGATGAAGCAGGGATTGGATTTGCGCGGCGGAGTGAATTTTTTATTGGAAGTGGATTTTGCCAGTGTGTTAACTCGTCAAGTGGAAGGGTTGCAACGCAACGCAACGCAAACATTGCGGGAACAACGGATTCGCTATGCGGGAGTTGTCCAGTCGCAAGATGGGTTTGGGATTGTGATTCGGTTTCGCAATGCACAAGATCGAGACGCGGCTTATTCTACTTTGCGCAGTCAATACATACAATTTATTTGGGATAAAGAAACGCAAGAGGGGCGTTCGGTGTTGGAAGGGAAATTATCACCTTCAGAAATTAATACCATTCGTCAATATACCATGGATCAAACCATGAGCATTTTGCGTAATCGTGTCAATGAATTGGGTGTCGGAGAAGCGGTAGTGCAGCAACAAGGGGCAACCCGTGTGGCGGTCGATTTGCCCGGTATCCAGGATGCGGCGCGCGCCAAACAAATTTTAGGTGGCACGGCAACGGTTGAATTTCGCTTGGTCGATTACGATAACGATCCTAACGCGGCACAAGCCAGTGGTTTGGTACCGTTTGGCAGCAGCTTATACAAGTATAATGAACAGCCTATTTTATTAAGAAACCAAGTTATTTTAAGCGGTGATTCAATTACCAGTGCGCAGTCAACCTATGATCAGAAAACGGCAGGGCCTGCCGTGATGATTCAATTGGGTGGCGGTGGCGAGAGCTTATTTACGCGGACTACCCGTGACAATATTGGCAATTTGATGGCGATTGTGTTTGTGGAAAGTAAACCGCAAATCAAAATGGTCGATGGCGAAGAAGTGCGTACCAGTGAACGAATGGAAACAGTCATCAGTGTGGCGACAATTCAAGGCGCGCTGGCGCATAGTTTTCAAATTACTGGCTTGCGTAGTACTGAGGAAGTGCGCAACTTAGCGTTGCTTTTACGTGCAGGAGCGTTGCCAGCCGCTATTTATCCAGTGGAAGAGCGTACCATTGGGCCAACGCTGGGTAAGGAAAATATCGATCGCGGTATTTTTTCACTGCAAATCGGTATGCTGTTGGTGCTGTTAATCATGCTGGTGTATTACCGAATGTTTGGCTTGGTTGCCAATGTTGCGTTGGTGTTGAATTTGGTTTTTTTACTGGCGATTTTGTCAGCGATTGGGGCGACGTTGACCTTGCCAGGGATTGCCGGCATTGTGTTGACGGTCGGGATGGCAGTGGATGCCAATGTATTGATTTATGAGCGCATTCGTGAAGAATTGCGTAATGGTGCCAGTCCGCAAGCAGCGATTTATGCAGGTTATGAGCGGGCGTTTGCCACCATCGTCGATGCCAATGTCACCACGTTGATTGTGGCGTTAATTTTATTTGCCATTGGCACTGGACCGGTGAAAGGGTTTGCGGTGACCTTATCCATTGGGTTGTTAACCTCTATGTTGACGGCGATTGCCTATACGCGTGCAACGGTGAATTTTATTTATGGCCGTCGGCAAGTGAAGCGATTGTCGATAGGCATTCGATTACCACAAGCGGCGGTGTAGCGATGGAATTTTTTAATCCAAATTCACGAATTGATTTTATGGGTGTGCGTAAATGGACAGCGCTGGTTTCGATTGTATTATTGTTGGGATCGATTTCTGTGTTGTTGGTCAAGGGATTGAATTGGGGTTTGGATTTCACCGGTGGTACGCAAATTGAAATGCACTTTGCACAAACCGCTGATTTGCCGGCGATACGTGCGGCATTGACCCAAGCGGGTTTTTCAGAAGCGCAGGTGGTGAGCTATGGAACGTCCAGTGATGTCTTGGTTAGCTTAGCACCGAAAGCCGATTTAGAGCATGCGGCGATGATGCAACAAATTATCCAATTGTTGCCAGAGGCTGAAATTCGCCGGGTGGAATTTGTTGGTCCACAAGTTGGGCAGGAGTTGGCGACCAAAGGGGCACTGGCGATTGTGGTATCGATGATTGCCATTATGATTTATGTTGCTTTGCGGTTTGAATATCGATTTGCCATCAGTGCAATCGTGGCATTGATTCATGATCCGATTTTGATCTTGGGTATTTTTTCTTTGTGGCAAATTGAGTTTGATTTGAAAGTGTTGGCGGCGGTGTTGGCGGTGATTGGCTATTCACTCAACGATACGATTGTGGTATTTGATCGGGTGCGGGAAAATTTTCGTAAAATTCGCCATGCTTCGGTGATGGAAATTATGAATTTGTCCATCAATCAAACCTTGTCGCGTACCATCATGACTTCGGCGTTAACGTTGGTGGTGGTGGTGGTGTTATTTCTCTATGGTGGCGAAACCATCCGTGGTTTTTCACTGGCATTGATTATCGGTGTGGTGTTTGGCACTTACTCTTCCATCTACGTGGCCGGCGCTTTGTCACTGGTGTTGGGATTAAAACGTAGTGACTTGGCGCCGAGTAAGAAAGTGGCGGATGAGCGGCCTTAATTTTATAGTGTTGTCTGTACGATACCCATTGTACTTGAAGGTGCGAATCCTATTCACCGGGTGGTAAAATTTTTCAGTGGGCATTTTAAGTGTGCATTGGACGGCACAAGATGCCGTCCAATGCGCGCTTAAAATTCGCATCTTCATGTACGAGGTATAGCCCCATTCCACTTCAAGATGCGCTAAAGATCGCTTTTCGCTGAACTGTGGTGAATAGATACGTACTTCTTTATGATGATGGTTACAGTTACATCATGAGCAGGTCAAAAGTTTACCGACCATAAACAGCGGTCGTATCTTGAGGTTGAATGAGTAAATACCAGTGAAACTAAATACGCCGGCAATCTATGCAATCACTAAAAAATAGCCGCCCAATATAACATAATCATCTCCTTACAATCGATAACGCAACCCACGGCGTTGTTTCAATACTGTGGGTGATCTCAATGGCTCAAGATCACCCGTTTTTTATTGAGTCAGTATAGTCAAACTCAACTGTACTGGATCTGAGCAGAGGAACCCTCATCTGCTAAGCATACATCTTGTTCTGAGGGTAAGGCTTTCGGATAACTTGAAGAAGAGGCCCCATTTTTTTTAATAAAATTCGATAAGAGTTTTGTAGTACGATTGAGTATATCAGTGCATTGGGTTTCCGTTATTTTCCCACTTTCAAAATCTCTTCCAGCCTGCTCCATTACTATTAAAGAAGGCTTTAAGAATATTGTACTTTGTAAAAATGAAGTAGTGATTTTTTCTACTTTGAGTTTTGTTGACTTAATTACGTTGAGTTCTGTTGAATTAATAACGAAAAACATATGCGAAATTATTTTTAGAATTTCATTCTTACTAACCAGAGGAATATAAGCACTAGCTCTATCAAGATATTTTTGATGATCCAAAATTTTACTTTGAAAATCGGCTGATAAGTTACGAAGGTCAACCCTAATATGGCGGATCAAACAATCCGTGATGCTCGGTTCTCCTCTTAGCTTCACTGAATCTTTTTCTATTTCTATAGCCAACGGATTCAAGGAGGATGTAGACTCAGTATATTTCTGCGGTCCTGGCATCTGTCTAGCAATGTAATTCCATAAACACCCTATAGTGTTATTGATTGCGACAGCGCACTGAGCTTGCGTCATGTTTCCATTTTTAAATTTTTCCCCAGCCTGTATCATATATTCTAAAGAGGTACTTAAAAGTTCCATCTCTATATACAAGCGAGCACTGGAATTTGTATTTTTGATCTGTTTTCCGTCGGATTTGCGGATTCGTATGTCGGGTTTGATGGTCGATAAACTAATACGCTTAGACATATACAGCATCATTTTTAGAACTTCGTCCCTACTAGCCTGAGGAATGTATTCCACAGAACTAGCAAAACGGGCATCAAACTGCCTGATGGTTTGTCGAATCATCTTTATTGCCATAGCAGAAGGCAAATGGCGCTTAACACAATCTGTGGGGGTTGATGCTTTCTCTTGGGGCATTTCACTTTGTTTTATGAAAAAACCTAATTGTGAAACAGTGTCGGGGCTTTTGTCCAATTGATTAGTCGTCGTATTAGTTCTTCTTTGCATAACTCATAAACTCCAAAAACATGCGAGCGAAGGATTTTAATCTCAACGTCGTTGCTAAACCTTAACAAAACATTATCATTTTTTTGAAACCAAGAAATGAACAAACCGAACAGTTGGTTTCCACAGTTTTTTCATCGACTGAACCATCAGATAAAATAACTTTAATCCCATACTTCTAGAAATTTCCTCAGTATGGTGTATTTCGCCTGCCGAAGGTATGTGGCAAATCATTTTGTGTCATGCCGGCCGAACTGGGTCTCATTCTGGAAGCCATCGATTTCGCAGCTTCAAGTGGAATGGGTATATGATGAAAAAAGATGACACAACCTTCTCTTATCACGACCTTGTTGACATGCTCCGGCAAAGTCAGACCATGAATTAGCAGCTTGCCCAAACCAATGAAATGAAACGCTGCAACAGACCATTCAAGACCTCAAACATCAACTCAAAAAACTGCAAGACTTTTTTTGGTTCGCGCTCTGAACGTCGCCCCTCGTCAAACAGTGGCTCAAACAAACCGAATGACCGAAATAACAAGACCAATGTCACGACAAACAATAAAAAAAAGAAATCGAACCAAAAAACAATGGCCGCAACACCTTCCCAAAGACTTGCCTCGCAAAACGGTGACATACGATTTACCTCAAGCGCATGGGTAAAGAATGCAGTGAGCAGTTGGAATTTATCCCCGCGCAGTTTCTGGTGATTGAGCATCAATGAGAGGGGTTGCTGCGCAAATAAAATATTTATTGTTAATTTTTCATTAACGAACGCATGGTAGGATTGAAAAAATTAGGGAAAGCCTTGGTTCACAGATGAGCAGTATGAATTAACCAAAGGTATCCGTTGTGCAAAGATTTTTTTCAGCTTTTCAGAGAACTCCTAAAAAGGTTCCCCAACCGCGAGTTGATCCGAACTCATTTCGTATTAGGCATGTTACCCCTCGTTTTGGGAGAGAAGCAGCAGCACTGTACAACCCCGAAGCTCTAAACACTGCATATCAACGTGCGCGCAGACAGCTTTCTTTAGTCACTTTTTTAGCTTCTACAAAAATTAGCGAACAACCTAACAAACCATTTAGCGAACCATCTTCTGAGTTTTTCCATACTCAATATACATGCCTTAGCGAACCATCAAGCGAGCCATCTGAACAACTTAGCGAACCATCTTCTGAGTTTTTTAATGCTCTACATACATACCTTACTGTTGCCTCTACATTAGGTATCGCTCGTCAATTTAAAGAATTAGGAATGGCTAAACAACCATTTGTTAAGCAAATACAATTGCTTGCTAAAGCCATGACAAAAGACAAACCAAGTAACAACGACGCCCGCAATAAATTAAATAGAATGACCTGGATGCAATCAGGTACATTTACAGATCACTGTGACGCTAAGAGTCTTGGCATATTCGCTGAGGTATTTTCAAATGAGAGGCTGAAAGAATTAGCTCTCAAAATGAAAGCCGTGGAAGAAAAATCTCTTGTTAAAAAGAATCACAAACAACAAGAATCTGATCCTATTGAAGAAAAACTGAGACTTACGTCAATCTAACTCTCACCTAACCCGAAGGTCACTCATCCGCCACTTTCTTACTCGGCGCCAAGTCACTACGTTTTAATCCCAACACCAGTGACAAAGCGTCAGCCACGTGAATGGAAGAGTAAGTGCCAAGCACCACACCGATAATCAATGCCAGTGAAAAATGGAAGAAATAAGGGAAATGATTGGATTTAATGGAAAATCTCGCACAGCAGCTCATCACCTCGCCTTTCCAGTGAACGTTTCTCCATTCATCAAAACTATTCCCCTTATTTCTTCCATTTCCCCTGCAAAATTCCCACTTTGTGTTCTATAGTGGAAAAAAGTGTATACAAAGTGGAATTTTGTGGTAATATCCCCGATGCACTGCCCAGTACGCTAGTGATACAGCACATACGGGGAAAAAGGGGACGCTGTGGATAACATGGAGTGTTCGGCGTCTGAGCGACTGGGCGCATTGTGCACAATTAAATGAACTTAAATGGGAAGCGCATGTTTCGAGGCATCAGTGCAGTCAATTTGGATACCAAAGGCCGAATGGCGATGCCAACTCGCTATCGCGACGACTTGCAAGATCAGGATCAATATCAGGGTAAATTAGTCGTCACCATTGATACGGAATCTCCTTGTCTACTGTTGTATCCATTGCACGAATGGGAAGTGATAGAGAAGAAATTGCAAAACCTTCCCAGTTTCGATCCCGCGGCGCGCCGCATTCAACGATTATTGATTGGTCATGCGACTGAAATTGAATTGGATGGCAATGGCCGAATTTTATTACCACCATTATTACGCGAATACGCTGGCCTGGATAAAAAAATCATGCTGGTCGGTCAGGGTAAGAAATTTGAAATTTGGAGCGAAGAGCGTTGGCAACATGAACGTGAAGTTTGGTTGGCAGCCGAAGCCAATGGAGATGTGCCACTGCCGGATGAAATTAAATCACTGGCATTGTAAAGCATGAAACAACCGCATCAACCGGTATTGTTGGCTGAAGCGATTGCTGGGTTAGCCATCCGCACCGACGGTCACTACATTGATGGCACGCTTGGACGTGCCGGACACAGCCAAGCCATTTTGGCTCAACTGTCTGAACAGGGAATTTTGTTAGCTGTTGATCGAGATCCACAAGCGATTGCTTACGCGCAGCAAGCATTAAATGCAGCGCAGGATCACAGAGTGATTTTACGGCATGCGGCATTCAGTCAATTGCCGCAATTGGTAAGGGAGTTAGGTTGGTATGGTGACGTGCATGGTGTGTTATTGGATCTGGGTATATCTTCGCCGCAAGTGGATGACTCAGAACGGGGATTTAGTTTCATGCGAGCAGGACCGTTAGACATGCGAATGGATAATACCCAATCGATGACAGCGGCCAGTTGGCTGGCAGCAGCGTCAGAGGCGCAAATCAGCCAAGTGATTTATGAATATGGCGAAGATCGATATGCGCGCAAAATTGCCAAAGCCATTGTTACGGCGCGAACACAACAGCCGATCACTCGCACCGAACAGTTAGCGGACATTGTGAAACAAGCCATCCCGAAATGGGAGAAACACAAGCATCCAGCTACTCGAACGTTTCAAGCGTTGCGCATCGTAGTCAATGATGAATTGGGAGAGTTGCAACGTTTATTGGCAGCGGTGACGGAGATGCTAGCAATCGGAGGGCGGTTGGTAGTGATTAGTTTTCACTCATTAGAAGATCGGTTGGTGAAGCGATTTTTAATGCGTCAATCAAGTTCACCGTCGTTGCCAATGGGTCTGCCAATCACCAAGCAGCAAATGGCGAAACCAAGATTTCGCAAGGTTGGCAAAGCTATAAAACCGGGGCGTGAAGAAGTGCAATCCAATCTTCGAGCACGCAGTGCGATTTTACGTATAGGGGAGAAAATAACATGAATGCAGCCGCAAGAGTGATGGAACAAAGTCATTTGTTTGAAGGAGAGTACAAACGTATTTTAATTCATTCATTGGTGTGGGTCGCCAGTGTTTTATTGGCGTTGGTAATGGTATCGGCCGTTGCTGTAGTGTATCTAAAAGGTGAAGAGCGCCAAGTGTACACGCGGTGGCAACAACAGCAACAGCGTCAACATCAATTGCAATTGGAACGCAGTCAATTGTTGGTGGAATACAGTACCTGGGCTGCACCATCGCGTGTGCAACATATTGCTGAAGCACGATTGAAAATGATTGCGCCACAGGCAACTCACGTCATTTGGGTGGATTAACGGTGGCTTGACATGTTGATCAAACGTCACGGTTTTTTATTAGGTACTTTGTTAATATTGACCCTCGGGTTGGGATGGCGATTGGTTGAATTAACCATTGTTGATCGTGATTTTTTACAATACCAAGGCAATGCGCGTAGCGTACGCACCATTGAGGTGCCTGCTTATCGTGGAGTGATCACCGACCGTAATGGGGCGCCGTTGGCCATCAGCAGTCCAGTGCGTGCCGCATGGTTGAATCCACAAGTATTCATTGCCAATGATCAACAGTTAACTCGTTTGGCTAGTTTGCTCAATCAACCTCTTGAACAATTAAAAAATAAAATTCAGCAAGGTGCTCATAAAGAATTTATGTATTTGGCCAGAGGATTGCCTCCGGCGGTGGCGCGTGACATCGAAGCGTTGAAATTACCCGGTGTGTATTTCAATCAAGAATTCAAACGCTATTATCCTGAAGGTGAAATTACCTCTCACTTATTGGGGATCACCGACATTGATGATATGGGGCAAGAAGGGTTGGAGTTGGCTTATGATCAATGGCTCAGCGGTGAAGTTGGTAAAAAGCAAGTATTAAAGGATCGCATTGGTCATGTGATTGGTGAGGTGGCACATGTTAAAAAACCACGTTCTGGCAATGATTTAACTTTGAGCATTGATCGGCGCATTCAATACATTGCTTATCGTGAATTGAAAAAAGCAGTCGAACGTCATCAAGCGGTTTCTGGTTCAATTGTTATTTTGGATGTGGTAAGTGGTGAAATTCTAGCAATGGTGAATCAACCATCGTTCAACCCCAACGCACGGGTAGAACTCACACCGGATCACATGCGTAATCGTTCCATCACTGATTTATTTGAACCCGGTTCAGTGATCAAAGCCTTTAGTGTCGCCAGCGTTTTAGAAAGTGGTCAAGTCACGCCTGATACGATGGTGGATACTGCGCCGGGATGGTTAATTTTAAATGGGCAAGTGATTCAAGATTTGCAACACAATGGACAGTTGAGTGTGAGTGATGTGTTGCGACGTTCTAGCAATGTGGGCGTGGCTAAATTAGCGTTGGAATTACCGGAAAATCATTTGTATCAAAGTTTGCGACAGTTTGGTTTTGGCGAAACCAGCAATACATATTTTCCAGGGGAAAGTCGAGGCGCGGTGGTGCAGCCCAATCAGAAACAAAAATTATCTATTGCCACCTTGGCGTTTGGGTATGGGATTTCCGTCACGCCCTTGCAATTGGCGCAAGCTTATGCCGTATTTGCTCGTCAAGGGAAATTTTTACCCGCCACGTTGGTCAAAGAGGGCAATCAAAAACAACCAGAAAAACAAGTGATCTCGCCCCAAGTATCTGAAACGGTTTTAGCCATGTTAGAAAGTGTGGTGGATCAAGGGTCCGCCCGACGCGCCAAAGTGCCTGGCTATCGAGTGGCGGGAAAAACTGGAACATCACGCCTTGCTGGCAATGGTGGGTATTACCAGGATAAACACGTGGCAACGTTTGTTGGAATCGCGCCGGTGGATCATCCGCGGTTAGTGATGGCGGTTGTCATCCATGAACCTAAAAATGGTAGTTATTACGGTGGTGTGGTGGCCGCACCGGTATTTTCATCGGTGATGACAGATGCATTGCGTTTGCTGGAGGTTAGCCCGGATAATAGTAGGACGTTGGCATGATCAGTTTCAAATCAGCCGAAGAAGGGGTGGAATTAGCCAATTTGCTGGCGGGCATTGCTACGGTGGATCCGATTTGGGATCGTACGGTAACCGGTATTACCAGCGACAGTCGTAAAGTGCAAGCGGGTGATTTATTCATTGCCTATGCGGGGGCACAATTTGATGCTAGAGCATACATTCCTCAAGCCGTTGCCCAAGGGGCAGTGGCGGTGGTGGCCGAGGCGCGTGATCAGGATCAAACGATTGATTGTGATGTGCCGATTTTTTCGGTGATGGATTTGCAACCACAGATTAGCACCATCGCCGCTCGATTTTATCGTCATCCAACGCGCCACATGCGAGTGATTGGGGTAACCGGTACCAATGGTAAAACGTCTTGCAGTTATTACATTGCCCAAGCGTTAACGCTGGCAAAGCAGCCGTGTGGTTTGATTGGTACTTTGGGCACCGGGGTGCCACCGGATATTATTCCGGGGCAATTAACCACGCCGGATCCGATCGCTATCCAACATCAGTTTGCTGAATTTTCTAGCCAAAATATCACGACGGTTGCCATGGAAGTGTCTTCTCATGCACTGGCGCAACAACGGACTAAACATGTGGAATGTGGCATTGCGGTGTTTACTAATTTAACTCGTGATCATTTGGATTATCATGGAACGATGGAAGTCTATGCACAGGTTAAACGTTCTTTTTTTGATCCAATACCAGCTAACATATCACGATGTGTGGTCAATGGCCTGATCCTCCTGTCGATTCTCCGCCCTGCTGCTCAATCTGCTACCATGATCAAACCTACTTCACTTCCCAGTGGTGCACCTTATGTCCTGACGATATAACTCCAGCGAACTGCTCCGCAACTCCAGGGCCGGCCGCTCCCACGCCGGCTCCCACGCCGCCCACGCCGGCGCCGACGCCGCCCACGCCGGCGCCCGCTCCCGTTCCGAAGATCACCGAATGTGT
>WLWR01000222.1 GCA_012103495.1 Legionellales bacterium | reverse complement strand
ATGCGGAAGTCTTCAACCATTTTCAAGTGTTTCATTTGACAGTGCGTCCTGAACAAATTTTATGACAGAGGTGGGTGTGATGCGTAAATTGGTAAGGTTATTGTCGGCGATTGGCTTATGCTTGAATCTATTGGTAGCGCACAGCGCTTTGGAGTTGGAGTTAACCAAAGGTGTGCGTGGTGCTTTACCGATTGCTGTGGTGCCATTTGACAATCAAACTCAGGATCGTAATGCGGTTATTGTTAGTCAGATGATTACGCAAGATTTGCAATTGAGTGGGCAATTCAAATTAATTGAAGGCGATGTCGCCAAAGCTTATCCACAAGTGAATGCTGGGTATTGGCAACGCCGGGGGGCGAATAATATTCTGGTTGGAAAAATTCAACCGGTGGATGCGAATCAATACTTAGTCAGCTTTGATTTGATTGATCCAGTTAATCAGTCACGCTTGCTAGCACATCAACAATTTCAAGTGGATTCGAATGATTTACGCCGATTGGGACATCATATCGCCGATGTGGTGTATCAAACTTTGACCGGAGACCCTGGTATTTTCTCTACCCAAGTTGCTTATGTGATGGTGCGTCACGATCGTAAAAAAACAGCTCAGTATTTGTTGGAAATTTCTGATATTGATGGGCACAATCCGCGTTCTTTGTTGCGATCTTCCGCGCCAATTATGTCACCGAGCTGGTCGCCTGATGGTCGCCAAATTGCCTATGTCACCTTTGAAAATAAACGCGCTGAAATTCATCTGGTCACGGTGGCAACCGGTCAGCGTCGTACCATTACCGCGTACCCAGGCATTAATGGTGCGCCTGCCTGGTCACCCGATGGACACCAATTGGCGGTGGTACTGTCCAAGAGTGGTGCGCCTAAACTTTATTTAGTCGATGTTGCCAGCCAACAATTAACCCAATTAACTTTTGGTAGCGCCATTGACACCGAGCCAAGTTTTACCCCTGATGGTAAAGCGCTGATGTTTACTTCCAATCGTGGCGGCTCTCCGCAAATTTATCGACTGGATTTGGCCAGTAAACGAATTGAACGCATTACTTTTACTGGAAATTACAATGCAACGCCATCGATGACTCGCGATGGTCGACAATTGGTCGTATTGCATCGTACCGCCAATGGTAAATTTAATATCGCGGTGCAATCGTTGGCAAATGGTCAATTGACACCGCTAACTTACACCGATTTCAATGAATCACCGAGCTTGGCGCCTAATGGCAAAATGGTTGTTTATGCGACCCAAGTGAAAGGCAAACAAATCTTGGCATTAGCATCGCTGGATGGGCAAGTACAACATCGTTTGCCCGCGCGCATCGGCGAAGTGCAAGAACCAGCATGGGGACCCCTGCAGTAAATTTTTTTGCCAACCATTCACCAAAATTTTAAATCTCGGTGAAAAGCCAGATTTGAGTGCAGAAGGAGTCATTTTATCCAATGAAGCGGCTGTACCGTATGAGTCTATGGGGGTTGATAATAATTCCACTTATCAGTGGGGCGGCGCATCGACCGCTGGATCAATTATCACAAGTGCAAGATAGTGAGCAACCAGGTGAATTGATTTATCAACAATATTGCGCTTTGTGTCATGATCCGAACCCACAAATTCCTCTGGGTGCTCCACGCTTGGGAATGGCTGAAGATTGGCAAACACGTGATCTTAGTGATCGAGAAGCTTTATTTGAACGGATGGATAACGGTATGGGCGCGATGCCGCCACGAGGGGGTTGTTTTGAATGCTCAGATGAATTGCTGCAAGCGGCGATTGATTATTTAATCGAGCACAACGATTCACCCTAATTTAGAATCGAGCTTTTCGCCTTTAGTGACAATCGAGTCGTGATTACCGCAATAGTAGCAAAGCACAGTCACTCAAATGCAATAGCTGCGTTGTGTGACTGCCCACCAAAAACTGGCGGATGCGCGAATGCCCGTAAGCACCCATGACCATCAAATCAATGGCATGTGTTGTTCGGTAATTTTGCAACGCCGATACAATTTCACCTTCCAAGCGAGCCGTCGTGACGGTAAAACCACTGCTCATTAAGCGTTGATGAGCTAATTCAAAGGCTGTATCACTGATACTTGAAGGTTGTCCCACCATGACCAAATGACACGATAATCCGGTGAGTAAGGCACTGGTGGCAACCCTGTGGTACTGCCATCAAAAGCAATCATAACGTGTTGCGGTGGAGTGAAATGGGGCAACACCATTAAAATAGGTTGGCCAATAGTGCGAATGACATTTTCTAAATGACTGCCGAGGGTGTGTGGCACATCGGCGTGATCGTTGCCTTGTTTACCTAAGATGAAACATTGAGTTGTTGATTCAAACTCAAGTAATGTTTCAAGCAGGCGGCCATGGCGTTGCACGGTCGAAACCGTGGTGGCACCTTGGGTTTGTGCGTGCTGGTGGGCCTTAGCAAGTAATTGTTTACCATGCTCGAGTGCAATGGCATTGCGTTGTTC
>WLWR01000221.1 GCA_012103495.1 Legionellales bacterium | reverse complement strand
AATTCGCCGTTCGCCACTGTTTTATTACAGATGAACAAGCCTCCACAATCATAAATGATACACTTCCAATCTCTTGCGAAACTGTTTTTATTGCTTTGATTAAAACCCATGCAGTCAATGCTTCTTTGCTTGCTCAGTCCATCGCGCAACAAACACAACATCCTTTGATCACCCTGCCAAATCGTGTTACTCAACTGCCATATCAAGCGTTCTCATTAGCATTGTTGCTCCAGTATCGCCTCATTCCTTACCAACAAACAAAAACCTCGTTTCTTTTTGCCTGTGCCTTTCCACCTTCCTCCAATCTTATACATCAATTGCAATTTCGCTTGGGTCAGCAGATTCAATTTGGCATCGTTGATTTTACTCAATTTCGCGATGTATTAACTCAACTCACTCAATTACTACGCCAACAGTACTTGCAAACCTATTGGCAAGTTGACGCCAACCAAACATCCACAATGATCGCTGATTTTTTAACGCAATTAACTACCCATGCCGTTGAAATTCGAGCGTCCGATATTCATTGTGAATCGCATACCTCCCAAGCAATGATCCGCCTGCGAGTCGATGGTTTATTACATCCATTGATGCAGCTTCCATTGTCTATCGCCCAACAGTTGACTGCTCATATTAAAGTGTTGGCTCGATTGGACATTGCTGAGCAACGATTACCACAAGATGGTCATTATCAGCTTAAATTGCAATCCGCTATTTATGATCTGCGCGTGAGTGTTTGTCCAACCAGTCAGGGTGAAAAAATTGTGACCCGAGTGTTAACTGGACTGACCCACCCTTTAGCCACCACACAATTAGGTATGACCGATTCCCAACATCAGCAATTTCAACACGCCATTCATCAACCATATGGATTGATTTTAGTAACAGGCCCTACCGGTAGTGGTAAGACTTTGACACTATATACCGCACTACAACACATTCAGCACGTTAGTAAAAATATTGTCACTGTGGAAGATCCAATTGAAATTCAATTGCCAGGCATCCATCAAATTCAAGTCAATACCAAAATAGATTTAACATTTTCGTGCTGTTTACGTGCATTGTTACGACAAGATCCAGACATCATAATGATCGGTGAAATCCGCGATCCACAAACAGCACGAATTGCTATCCAAGCTGCACAAACCGGCCATCTAGTGTTCGCCACTTTGCACACACACAGTGCAAAATCCAGTATTAAGCGACTCACTCAAATGGGCATTCCTGCAAATCATTTATTGGATTCATTGTTATTAATCATTAATCAACGATTATTGCGTAAACGATGTTTGCAATGCCAAACAAATGATTCAACTCATTGTCCTGCTTGTCATGCCGGTTATCATGGCCGTTGTGGTGTTTTTGAACTTATTCCATTTGAACACGATGAAAACACGATCGCTAAGCACCCTGGTGACTCCCTACTACAAGCAGCACAACGTAAAATCGATCAAGGTATTACCGATCACACTGAGGTCACTCGTGTTATTCAATTAGGATCTACAACATGAAATCAAAATCATATCAGTGGCATGCCATCACCGCTGACGGCCAATGTCAACAAGGTGTTTTAACGGCTGCTGACCGTACTCAGGCAAAAATTATTCTCATGGCTCAAGGATTTGCCCACATTCAATTGCGCCGTCAGCTGAAGCTGAACTGGCCACTGAGACATCAATCTACGTTGCGTCTTACCACCAACAATCGCATTCAATTTTACCGTCAACTGGCTTTGTTATTAACAGCAGGTATTCCTCTGCATCAAGCAACCCAATTCGTCATCCATTTATTGCCTGATACACTGTCATCATTGCCTGAAAAAATTCACACCGGCACCCCATTAAGCCAAGCGCTTGAACATCTGTATCCATACTGGCCGAAAGTAGCCCTCACCTTAATTCAATTAGGCGAGCGAACTGGACAATTAGATGATATCTTATGCGCTTTAGCAGATAACGAACAACAAATTCAAACCATAAAAAATCAATGGATCAATGCTGTTTTTTATCCCCTTTTGATGGTTGCCATGGCATTGCTAGTAGGTTTGTTCTTTCTTATTGTCATTGTGCCGCAATTTGCTCATCTATTTTCACAATGGTCAACAGCCTTACCAAGCAGCACACAGTGGTTGCTGTATAGCAGCCAATGGTTCATCGATTATGGCATCTGGGTTGTCAGTGGTCTGATGATTGGTAGTGCCGCATTAGGATATCGTTATTACCTTCGACCTTCATCTCGTCTGCATTATTATTTAAGACGTATTCCGGGATTAAAACAGTTATTTTTATTGCGTGATTATTTGCAAATTGTCTATACACTACAACTGACTTATCAAGCCGGATTACCTTTGGTTGAAGGCATTGCTTTGGTCAGTGATGGATTTACCCACAAGCCTTGGTTTAACTCACTACGTCATATCGCTGCCTTAATACAACAAGGGATACCGCTAACCGATGCACTGCGTCAAGCCACTCAATTACCCGAACCACTCTTGAG
>WLWR01000011.1 GCA_012103495.1 Legionellales bacterium | reverse complement strand
AACAGAAGAGAAAGTTGTAAATGAGCAAATAGTTCAACTGAATCAGAGAATGAGTGACAGAAGCAATAGAAAAAAGGCTAGATGTAAAAGAATAGAAGAGAGAACCGTTGTAATAGAAAATAGAATCGCTGAATTAAAAGCAATCATTGATGGAACAAACCTAACACGTCGAGTAATAAGTTGGACAACGAATTACTTGTTTGGGAGTCAAAGATATCAGCAGTGGGAGAGTGAGAGTAAGGTAGAGAAAGAACGGGATGAGATTGAGGCTGTGGAAGATGCATTGCAAGAACAAAAGGATATGGAAGAATTACGACGTTTAGGACCCCAACACCAACAATTCGATCAAGCAGTAACTAATTATTTATTGCCTAAAGTTCGTGAGCTTTCCAGCTGTCCCGAGATTCCTCTATTAACTCAGAGTATATTTGTCCATCCTGCGCCATCATCAGTGACGATAGATGAACCATCAACGGAACCCAAAACTGAAGTTGAGGCAGGTGGATTCTCTCCCGCCGTGCCAATTTGATTTGAGTTTAAAGTTACTTGGGATTATTCCACAAGCTTGTTTAAAGTCTCTGGTCAACGACTCATGCGATTCAAATTTTGCATTCAATGCAATTGCAATCACAATCCTATCTTTATTAACGAGATGTAATTGTTTATGGGCTAGCATTTTATGTTTCTAATCTCAATTCTATAAAAAATCAATTAGCTTTGATAACTTAGGAAGTTATTCTGTCGGGATAGGTTACAATACTGTTTTTGATGACACCAAAGCAAGGATGAGGCATGGTAAGCAAATGGCAATTTTGGATCGATGTTGGCGGAACGTTTACCGATGTGATTGCGATCACGCCACAAGGGCAGTGGCGTACCCATAAATTGTTATCCAACCAACCCCAGCAATACCGTAACTCAGCGATTCAAGGGATTTATGATGTGTTGTCAGTATCAACTGAGCAATCATTGGATACTCAAAAAATTGAATCGGTGCATTTAGGTTCTACGGTGGCGACCAATGCTTTGTTAGAACGTAAAGGTGCGCGTACTGCTTTAATCACCACCCGCGGGTTTAAGGATGGATTAACCATTGGTTACCAAAATCGCCCAGATATTTTTGCGCTACAGATCAAATCAGCAACACCGTTGATGGAAACAGTGTTGGAAGTAGATGAGCGCATTCGGGCCGATGGCCAGGTTTTACAAGTCCCTGATGTTCAACGAGTGATGCAAGATTTGCGTCACTTATGGGATCAAGGCATCCAAGCCTTAGCGATTGTTTTCATGCACGGCTATCGTTTTTTCCAACATGAACAAATCATTCGTCAATGTGCTCAACAAGTTGGCTTTCAATGGATCAGTGTATCGCATGAAGTCAGTCCTTTAATCAAGTGGGTCCCGCGCGCGATGACCACGGTAGTCAATGCTTATTTAAGTCCTTTATTGGCCGATTATGTAAACGAAGTTCAACAAGCCATTGAACCAGCTAAAGTATATTTGATGCAATCCAATGGTGGTTTGGTTGAGCAAACATTCTTCCAAGCTAAAGATGCGATTTTATCCGGTCCGGCTGGTGGCGTGATTGGTATGGCAGCCATTGGTAAAACGTTAGGGTTGTCCCGTTTGGTTGGATTTGACATGGGAGGAACTTCCACCGATGTTTGTCATTATCAACACGCATTGGAACGCTGTGATGAATGTGTGATTGCCGGAGTTCCTTTGGCAATACCGATGTTAGCCATTGATACAGTTGCTGCTGGTGGTGGTTCAATTTGTGGTTATCATGCGCGTAGTTTAACAGTTGGTCCGGAGTCGGCTGGTGCAGATCCAGGGCCTGCTTGTTATGGGCGAGGTGGCCCATTGACCATTACCGATTGTCATTTGTTATTAGGTCACCTACAAGTGGCCTCGTTCCCCAAAGTGTTTGGTGTGCAAGGTCGGCAACCTTTGGATGTGAGCGCAGCAAAACAAAAAATGCAGCAATTGATCGATCACATCGAACAACAAAGTGGAGAGCGTTATACCCAAACGCAATTGGCAAATGGTTTATTGGCGTTGGCTACCGAAACAATGGCGCAAGCCATTCAACAAATTTCATTGGCGCGTGGACATGATGTTCGTGATCACGCTTTGATGAGTTTTGGTGGAGCGGCTGGCCAACATGCGTGTGCGATTGCTCAGCGCTTGGGGATCGACACGGTGGTCAATCATCCACTAGCCAGTGTGCAATCGGCCGTAGGCATTGGGATGGCGCATTTAGCACAGACCCAACAACAAACAATTTTGCTACCATGGAATGAGCGTAGCCAACCGCGCATCCAACAAGCCTTCATCCATTTGCAACAAAAAAACATTCAACAATTACAAATGCAAGGTGCATTTAAAAATGCGATTGTGCATGAGCAAACGTGTTACTTGGCTTATCAAAAAATAGAGCAAGTCATCTCTGTGGCTTGGGATGAAAATTGGAAGAAGATGCGACAACAATTCGAGCAAACATTTCAAACACTGTTTGGTTATTTGCCACAACAAACACCGATTGAATGTCGAAAAATTGAAGTGGTATCGATGACTCAACTCAGTCAACCAACGTTTCCAGCTTGGGAAAAACGCACACAACCAGCCTCTTCCATCGCAACCAGTACTTTGTATGATGACAATCAATGTTATCGTGTGCCAGTATATCAACGCAAAGATTTAAGCGAAGGACAATCGATCATCGGTCCTGCGATTGTGACCGATGCGCAAACGTGCTTATTGGTGCTTGCGCATTGGGTGGTGCATGTTCGAACTCAAGGTGCGCTGGTGTTGCAATATCAACCCCAACAACAACAAAAACAATATCAAGATACGTTGATGCAACGTGCTTTATTTGGGTTTCAATTAATGGCCATTGCCGAACAAATGGGAGTGCAATTGCGTAAAACCGCTTTGTCAGTCAACATCAAAGAGCGATTGGATTATTCCTGCGCGATCTTTACCAAACGGGGTGAGTTGATTGCCAATGCGCCACACATCCCCATTCATTTAGGATCGATGGGTGCGACGGTACAAGCAATCATCGCGCAGCATTTTGCTAAGGCATCCCAAGCACTGTGCCAAAATGATGACCAACACGATGCCTACATTGTGAATTCACCGTATCTAGGTGGTACACACTTGCCAGACATTACCTTGGTGAGTCCTGTGTATGTACAGGGACAATTGGCATTTTTTGTCGCCAGCCGTGCGCATCATGCCGATGTGGGTGGTCTGACACCTGGCTCATTTCCTGCCGACAGTCATTGCATTCAACAAGAAGGTATTTTATTAAATGGTGAATTGATTTTGCAGCAGGGAACATTATTACTGCCTAAATTGATCAAACAATTAGAGCAGTCTCCATATCCGGTGCGTAATATCAAACAAAATATTGCCGACATTCAAGCGCAAATTGCTGCCAATCAACGAGGTATTCAATTATTACAGCAATTGACGCGGCAATATGGACTGTCAGTGACGTACCAACAAATTGCTCAAGTGTTGGAGCAAGGCGCTGCTTGTGTGCGTGATGCCTTGAAACAATTAACCAGCGGTCGCGCAACCCTCACGTTGGATAATGGAGCAATCATTCAAGTGGTCATTGAGGTGGATCAACAGCAGCAACAAGCCACCATTGATTTTAGTGGTAGCAGTGCTCAGCAAACTGATAATTACAATGCGCCTTATGCGGTGACGCGAGCATGTGTGTTGTATGTATTTCGCACCTTGGTGCAACAAACCATTCCCTTAAACGATGGTTGTTTTCAGCCCTTGAAATTAATTATTCCTGCTGGCTCTTTGTTGGATGCCCAATTTCCAGCGGCTGTGGTCGCTGGTAATGTGGAAACGTCACAATGTATTGTCGATGCATTGTATCAAGCGTTGGGTGTATTAGCAGGCAGTCAAGGAACAATGAATAATTTATTGTTTGGCAATGAACAAGTGCAATATTACGAAACGCTGGCTGGAGGAGCCGGCGCAGGCAATGGTTTTGATGGCGCAAGTGCGGTGCATACTCACATGACCAATTCAAGATTAACTGATCATGAAATTTTAGAATGGTATTATCCCATATTCATTGAACAATTTTCCATTCGCTATGGATCCGGTGGAGTGGGACGTTGGTCTGGAGGGGATGGTGTGATCCGTCGCTTGAAATTTCAGCAACCGATGATCGTGAGTTTGTTAACCAATCATCGTTTAACACAACCGGCAGGAATCGAGGGTGGAGCGCCGGGGTGGGCCGGTTGCAATTGGTTGATTCGTGCCAGTGGAGAAAAGACTTTGTTGGATTTTGCCGCTTGCGTGACTGTGGCAGAAAATGATGTGATAATGCTTGAAACTCCAGGCGGAGGTGGTTTTGGCAAGCCAATTAAGGAAACAGAATGATACAGCAACAACCCACACGATTATTAACCATTGAACAAATCCGTCATGTCGAACGTATGGCTATCGAGCAATTGCAAATCAGTGGTGAAGAAATGATGCAACGTGCCGGTCGTGCAGCGGTGGAAATTATGAGTGATTTTTTCCCAAGCAAACCAGTATCGGTGATTGTGTTTTGTGGCGGTGGACACAATGGGGGTGATGGTTATGTGTTGGCGCAGTTATTGCATGAATTGGATATTGCCGTCACTTTAATCGCTTTGAAACCCATCAATCAATTACCACCAGTGGCTAAAAAAGCAGCCAAAGCGTGTCAAAAAGCTGGCTTGTCGATAGAGCCTCTTACCGAGGATAGTAATGTCGATGATTTGGAATTGACAGAATACGATTTGATCATTGATGCCATTTTAGGCATTGGATTGGCTCAAGAAGTAACGGGCATTGCCAAGCATGCTATTGAGTTGGTCAATCAAGCGGGTGTTGAAACATCGGTACTGTCTTTGGATGTGGCCTCAGGTGTGGATGCCGATACGGGCCGTGTGTGGGGCGACGCGGTTAAAGCCGATTTGGTGGTGACATTTATTGCTGGGAAACCTGGATTGTTTACTGGTGATGCAGTGAATTATTGTCAGCAAGTGGTGTGCGCTGATTTAGATTTGGATGAATTGGTGACCGAGCAACCCAATCAAATCGAAGGGTTGGATTATACGGTCTTTAGTGAAATATTTTTATTACCGCGACGAGCGGGTGTGCACAAAGGTCAATTGGGACATGCACTGATTATCGGTGGGGATTTAGGAATGCCAGGGGCGGCTATCTTAGCTGGTGAAGCTTGTTTGCGCAGCGGAGTGGGTTTGGTCACTATTGCGACTCAACCACAACACGTTTCAGCGGTCGTGGCTAGGGCACCCGAATTAATGGTCTATGGCGTGACACAGGCGAGTGATTTACAACCGTTGATAGACAAAGCCGATGTGATTGCCATTGGTCCAGGGTTAGCGGACAGCGCTTGGTCGCAAGCCATGTTTGACGCGGTGATACAAATGGACAAACCTTTGGTCATCGATGCGGGTGCGTTAACATTATTGGCAAAAGCACCACAGATGAATAACCGCTGGATTTTAACGCCACATCCGGGAGAAGCGGCGCGTTTGTTGGCAACCACTGTTACTGAAATTCAAAATGATCGGAGGGCGGCCATTAAACAATTGGAACAACAATATGGTGGCATCGTGGTGTTGAAAGGCGCGGGAACATTGATAGAAATACCAGAGACAGTGACTCAAATTTGCATGGCGTGTTTACCCAGTTTGGCAACGGCTGGAAGTGGGGATGTGTTAACAGGAGCAATTACCAGTTTTGTGGCGCAACGGTTTCCAACTGAAGTGGCTGCTGTTTTGGGTGTGCTCGTACATGCTGAGGCGGGGCGCTTGGCTGGGCGAGACGGTGAACGTGGAACGCGTGCGACCGATTTATTGACAGGATTGCGTCAAGCGGCTAATCCTTTGCAATTGACACGTGCTAAACAAAAAGAAGATGTTTTAAAATATTTATTAACGGAACGTTTGTCACAGGAGTTGGAAAATTTTGAGATGGGTTTGGATGAATTGGATTTAAGCACCGAAGAAAATGAAGAAGAATCCTATCATTGATTGGCAAATTGAACTTCCTGATGCTTGGGCGACCGAAGCGTTGGGTAAACAGTTGGCAAGCGTGTGTCACGCGCCACTGCACATCTATTTTCAAGGTGAAATCGGTGCGGGCAAAACCACTTTGATTCGCGCATTGTTACAAGCATTGGGCATCACAGAATCAATTCGTAGTCCAACTTATACGTTGGTCGAACATTATCAAACCCCTAATTATTTAATTTACCACTTTGATTTATATCGTTTAAATGATCCAGAAGAGTTGGAATATTTAGGGTGGCGAGATTTTTTTGCTGCGCCGGCATTGTGTTTGGTGGAATGGCCGCAGCAAGGTACTGGATTGTTGCCAGTGGCCGATATTAATTGTCTACTAGAATTTAATCATCGAGCAGGAAGAGTTGTTCAATTCACTAGCACCTTGGATAAAGGGGTGGGTGTGATTCAGCAATTGCAACAAGCAAGGTGAATAATGAATCAACAAACATTGTTAATGTGTCATCCGAATTATTACCAAGTGGAATATCAAATCAATCCATGGATGCGTCAATTAAATATTGTTAAGCAAGCGCAAGCATTAACCCAATGGCAAGCGTTGCAAATGGCCATTGAGGATTGTGGTGGCACTATTGAATACATAGAGCCTCAACCCAAATTGCCGGATATGACGTTCACGGCCAATGGTGGATTGGTGGTTGGACGTCAATTTTTTGTTTCACGTTTCAAATATGAACAGCGACAAGCCGAAGCGGCTTGGTTTGCGCAGTGGTTTGACCAGCACGGTTATCAAGTCATTGAATTGGATGGAGGTTGTTTTGAAGGCAATGGTGATGCGATGATCATGGGCGAATCGATCATTGGCGGATACGGTTGGCGTACGGATCCCACCGTTTATACAGCATTGGCGCAAAACGTGAATTATGCTGTAGTGACATGTGAGTTGGTCGATCCACGATTTTATCATTTGGATACCTGTTTTTTACCCATTTCAGAGACTCAAGCCTTGTGTTATCTTCCGGCTTTGAGTGAAGCGAGTGTGCAACGCTTAACCAATCATCACATTACGCTTATTGATATTCCATTAGAGGAAGCACAGCACTTTGCTGCCAACGCCATTAAAATCAACCAACATATGATCATTCCTTCTAATTGTCCTGCGACTCAAGCGATTCTCGAATCGTTACAATTCACGGTTCATTGTGTAGACATGACAGAGTTTATTTACGCCGGTGGTGCTTGTCGTTGCTTAACGTTGCCATTGGTGCAGGGATAAGATTTTAGCAAGTGTGGAATAATTTCGGCTTAATTGACACGATGTCGATTCTTTGTTGCAAGGGATTATTTAAATGATCTTGTCTTGCAAACACCAGTATTGTTCGCATCTTATAGTGGAATGGGTATAAAATATCACTCATTTAACTGAGTGAAGGTTTTAAAAAAGTGAAATTGATCCGGGCATTGGTTGGTATATGCCTCATCGGTTGGTGGAGCATGGCTTGTGCTGCGAATACACAAGTACAGCAATTGCGGTTGGCGGCCAAACCCAATCAATTGCAATTGATCTTTGAATTAAACCAGGCACCCGATTACCGCAGCTTTGCATTGACCCATCCGGATCGGATTGTGGTTGATATTCAACAAGCCAAGATGACTTTTGATTTGAAACGCGTTCAATTGGCTCACCCAGTGTTGCAAGTGCGGCAGGCTCAGCAAGATAAAACATTACGCTTGGTGATTGATTTGGCTAATGAGAGTCAATATCGAGTTTTTGCTTTAAAGCCGCAAGCCAATTATGGGCATCGGTTGGTGGTTGAAATCAAAAAAGATCAGGGCGCGCCTACTGCTACCGCAAAGCAAACCGCACCATTGAAATCTGCGCCACGAGAGGTGGTGATTATTATTGACCCGGGTCATGGTGGTAAAGATCCAGGTGCGATTGGTCCTAAAGGGACGCAAGAAAAAAATGTGGTGCTGGCGATTGGCAAAGCTTTGACAAAGCTTATTAATCAAGAGCCTGGGATGAAGGCGGTGTTAACGCGTGACAGTGATCGATACGTTGGTTTGCGCCAACGGTTAGCAATTGCGCGTAAACACAACGCCGATTTGTTTGTATCAGTGCATGCCGATGCTTTTAAACACAGCAGCGCCAACGGGGCTTCTGTGTTTGCATTGTCACAACGTGGCGCCACCAGCGAAGCAGCTCGATGGTTGGCGGAAAAAGAAAATCACGCGGATTTGGGTGGGATTAATTTACAAGAATTTGAAGATGAGTTGGTGCGTTCGGTGCTGATTGATTTGTCGCAAACTGCCACCATCAGTGCGAGTTTGACGGTGGGTGGTGGTGTGTTATCACAATTGGGGAAGGTGGCGCGATTGCATAATCACAAAGTTGATCAAGCGGGATTTCTAGTGTTGAAATCACCGGATATTCCATCCATTTTGGTGGAGATGGGATTTATTTCCAATCCTACCGAGGAATTAAATTTGGGTAGTCGTCGATACCGACAACGGTTGGCCAAAGCTGTTTATCAAGGGATTAAACAGTATTTGTATGCTTCCCCGCCCCCCAATACCATTATTGCTGGCTTGGCTAAAGCCACCTCGTATAAAGTGACCAGAGGTGATAGTTTATCCCACATTGCCCAGCGTCATGGCGTTTCAGTACGGGCTTTGAAGGCTGCCAATCAATTAACGTCAGATAACATTCGAGTTGGACAAACGTTGAAAATTCCACACGGATAACGAGGAAAGTTTATGTCACAACGCATTCGTAAATTAGCATCTCATGTCATTAATCAAATTGCTGCTGGTGAAGTGATTGAACGACCTGCATCGGTGATCAAAGAATTGTTGGAAAATAGTTTGGATGCGCACGCAACGCAAATTGATATTGAATTGCAGCAAGGCGGTAAACAATTAATCCGCATAACCGACAATGGTGCGGGCATTGAGGTTGACGATTTACCATTGACTGTCACCAGTCATGCCACCAGCAAAATTGTTGAATTTGATGATTTGGCTCAAGTGACGAGTCTTGGATTTCGTGGTGAAGCGTTGGCGAGTGTTTGTTCGGTTTCTCGATTTGCTTTGATCAGTCGTACTTCGCAAGCGGATTCAGCCTGGCGAATTGACAATGAATCGGCGCAGCAGATAACGCAACCGCAACCGGCAGCGCATCCATTGGGAACCACGGTGCAAGTGGAAGAATTATTTATCCACACGCCGGTGCGACGAAAATTTTTGCGCATGGACAAGACTGAATTTATGTACAGTGAAGAGGTGGCTAAACGGTTAGCAATCAGTCATTTTTCAGTGGGATTTAAATTGGTGCATGACAAGCGTACGCTTTGGCAAGTGCATCCAGCACAATCACTGACTGATCAACAAGCGCGGATCCGTCAATTGTTGGGGAAAACATTTTTAGACCACGCGGTGTATTTGGATATTGAACGAGACGGTTTGCATTTGCGGGGATGGGTGGGGTTGCCAATCTATTTTCGTAGTCAAACTGATCAACAATATTTTTATTTAAATCAACGGTTGGTTAAAGATAAATTGATTCATCATGCGATTCGTCAAGTGTATGCCGATTTGTTATATCCAGGACGACATGCTGCTTATGTATTGTTTTTGACAATGCCGCCTGCATTGGTGGATGTGAATGTGCATCCTACCAAAGCTGAAGTGCGTTTTCGTCAATCGCGGATGATTCATGATTTTATTGTCAATGGTTTGGGACATGCTTTGAATCAAACTTCGGTGTCTACATCGGTAGATGAGACATTGCAATCGGATCTGTTTTCCACAAAAGCGTCGGTGACCAATGAAGTGACTCAATCAGATCCGGCGATGGACAAAGCTGAGACAGCCGATGTGGATTCCAAGCAAACGCACCTAAAAACAGATGCAGTTGGTACAATTGTTTCGGATGTCTCTATGTCTTCTATGACCGCCGTGCCTGAACACAAGTTAAATGTTAGCAGCACGGCATCGGAGACACTGCATGTACACCAACCGCGTGCTCAATATACCACGGAGATTGCTAGCCACTCGCAATCGACATTACCACTGGGACAAGCCGTTGCTCAAGTGGCCAAGCGATTTATTTTGGCGCGGACCGTCGATAACTTGATGGTGTGCGATTATGTCGCTGGAAAATCACTGCTTATCCATCAGCATTTGCAGCAAGCTTATGCTGACACAGCCATTAAAACACGTTCCTTGTTAGTTCCAATTACCGTGCAAGCTACTGAGCAAACGGTTTCGCTGTTTGCAGAATATGCGCCACGGTGGCGCGCACTGGGGTGGCAAGTGGAACGGTTGGGGGAGCAGCAATTGTTATTGCGCGATATCCCTCTTTGTGTGGGGCAAGCCGATGTTGCGTTTGTCTTTGGTCAACTGCTTGTTTATTTAACTGAGCATCCAGCGGCAGACAATACGGAGTTATTGCCAGTGATTGCACGTCACAGTGTGGTCTTGCAACGGTTAACAACGGTGATGATGAATGATTTTTTACGAGAGTTGGAACGCACGGTTACCGATGTGACGTTTTTGATACAACATGATATTGTACGTTCATTGACAGAACACACTTTGCAGCAGTTTTTCGCATCAACATGAAAACCAAACCTAAAGTTGTTTGTTTAATGGGTCCCACGGCCAGTGGTAAAACCCAATTGGCAGTGGCTTTGCACCAGCAATTTGCCAGTGACATTATTAGTGTTGATTCAGTCATGGTCTATCGTGGCATGGATATTGGTACCGCCAAACCTAGTGCGACTTTGTTAGCCCAAGCACCGCATCAACTGATTGATGTACGTGATCCAACGCAACCTTATTGTGTAGCAAACTTTTGTCAGGATGCGCAAACTTTCATTCAGGCAAGCCTGGCGGCGCAACGTATCCCTTTGTTGGTGGGGGGATCCATGTTGTATTTTCATGCGTTGCAAACTGGATTGGCTGATATGTCGGCGGCTGACACAAACGTTCGTCGCCAGCTTGAACATCAAGCCAATGAACAGGGGTGGGCGGCATTGTATACACAATTAACTCAAGTGGATCCTGTCGCCGCAGCCAACATCAATCCGAATGATCGACAACGCATCCAACGTGCTTTGGAAATTTATCACGTAACGGGAAAGCCCATGTCACAACACTGGCAGCAACCTTTACCTCCGGCCGATTATGAATTTATTAATTTGGCATTGATTGCTAGTGACCGTGCTATCTTGCATCAGCGTATCGAGCAACGGGTGCAACAAATGTTGGCAGATGGATTGATTGCTGAGGTGAATGGTTTATTTGAGCGAGGGGATTTGGATTTGGCGTTGCCCGCTTTACGCAGTGTGGGGTATCGTCAAGTGTGGTTGTATTTGCAAGGGGCGTATGATGTGCAGACCATGCAAGATAAAATCACAGCAGCCACCCGTCAATTAGCCAAACGTCAATTGACGTGGTTACGTCGCTGGCCGAATTTGCAAATCATTGATGCATTGTTACCACTGTCTGAACGTCTGGCGGCGGTGAAAAAAATATTGTACCGGTTGTCGGTGATTTAAATTAAAAGTTGCAACACGTAGAAAAATACAATCGCTAACAAAGCGCCGACGGGTAAGGTAACCACCCAGGACATAAAAATGTTACGGACGACATTTAATTTCAGTGCGGCCAAGCCGCGTGCTAAACCAACGCCCAACACCGCGCCTACCAAGGTTTGAGTGGTGGAAATGGGTAAGCCAGTACCGGAAGCAATCACCACTGTACTGGCAGTTGCTAATTCGGCAGCGAACCCACGACTGGGGGTGAGTTCCGTAATTTGATGACCAATGGTGGCAATCACTCGATAGCCAAACATGGACAGTCCCGCGACAATACCAACGGCACCTAGCACCAATACCCAAGTGGTGATTGCAGATTTTTGCGCAATGTGGGCGCCGTCTTGCAAAATATTAATAATGGCAGCCACCGGACCAATGGCATTGGCAACATCGTTGGAACCGTGGGCAAATGCCATCGAACAGGCGGTGAAAATCATTAAAATTCCAAAGACCCGTTCCACCAATAAAAATCGTTGCTGGCTGCTGGTAGACGAATCGGCATTGATCTTACGAAAAGTAAACATGCCAAGGGCGCTGCACAACAGGCCGAATAAAATAGCGTAAGTGATACTGGCAGTGAAGTGAAGGTTGAAACCTAAGTGTTGCAATCCTTTGGTGAGGGTGACCATGCTGATGACAAAGGCTACTAAAAAAATATAAATAGGCACGTAGCGTTTGGCATTGAGCAAGGGATCAGCGGCAGTTAGAATGAATTTTTGTACGCTACGAAATATAATAAATGCTACGATGCCCGCGATACATGGTGTTAACACCCAGCTGAGTACAATGCTAACCACCTTACTCCAATAAATAGCATGAATGCCGACATGGACTAAACCAAACCCGATGATGGCGCCAACAATGCTGTGTGTGGTAGAAACTGGCAATCCCATGGCGGTAGCAATCAATAACCAACTGCCTGCTGCCAGCAAAGCCGCCAGCATGCCGTAGACTAATATCTCTGGTGAACCTTCTAATACGGAGCTATCAATAATTTTCCCGCGGATGGTATCGGTGACTTCACCGCCGGCGAGCAGTGCTCCGGCCGCTTCAAAAATAGCGGCGACAATGATGGCTTGTTTAATGGTTAAGGCGCGTGAACCAACCGAAGTTCCCATTGCATTGGCGACATCGTTCGCTCCAATTCCCCAAGCCATGAAAAAACCAAACGCACAAGCCAAAATAATAAATAGGGTGTAATGTTCCATAAAATGCGGACTCATTTTTGATTGGTCGTTATACTAACCACTAAAAGAGACAGGAGCAATAATCGTTGCATTATAAATTTATTAATTGTGAAGCCGGTAATGACTTAGAGTTGGCAGAATCGATGATGAATGAAACATTCTGCCAACTTTTAGGCACGTTTAATAATTGATGTTGATGTAATTGGCTAATAATTGTCGTAATCGTTGGCTGCACTGCTCGGCAACGGAGAGAATTTGCTGATGTTGATGGCGGGTGGCTGTGAGTCCAGTGGCAAAATTGGTGATACAGGCAAATGCGGCGACCCGCAGTCCACAATGATTGGCAATAATGACTTCTGGCACAATCGACATACCGACTGCATCGGCGCCTAGCATACGAAAGGCATGGATTTCAGCGGCTGTTTCATAAGTTGGCCCGCTGGTGGCTAAATACACACCTTCACTCAAGGATAGATTGGTTTGTTTGGCGCAAGCCATGAATAATTCGCGCAGATGTGGATCATAAGCAAAGGTTAAATCAGGGAAACGCGGGCCAATCGTATCATCATTGGGTCCCAGCAATGGGTTGGGCAATTGCCAATTAATGTGATCGGCAATTAACACTAACTCACCGGGAGTGATGTCTTCATTCAATGAACCGCTGGCGCCAGTGATCAGTAGATCACGACAATTTAATTGCTTAAGTGTGTGAATGTACAGTTTGATGGGATCATAATGTTTGTGTTCGTAATAATGCGTGCGGCCTTGTAACACGGCGATGGGTAATTCTTGCAAATATCCCAAAATCAATTGACCACTGTGTCCTTTCACTGTGGGCTTAGGGAAGCCAGGAATGGCGCGATAATCGATTTTGGCGACAATGTCCATATCGGCGGTTACGTCGGTAAGACCCGAACCTAAAATGATGCTCAATTGCGGCGTAAAATCAGGCGCGTGCTGGTGAATGAATTCAACAGCTGATTGGGCAGTGGCAAGTGACATGATGATTTCTCCAATAACGTTAATTCATCGATTTACTGATCTTGCTTGAAGATGCAAATCTATTTGCAGTTAGTCATGATGTTTTTAAATACCAAGTGAGAGTATATACCCATTCGACTTCAAGCTGCGACTGTTAAGCGTGCATGGGACGGCATCTTGCGACGTTTCTCAAAAAAAATCCTCGAATTCGCTAGGCGAGTCCGGCGGGTTTTTCAATCAAAACGTCGCAGTCTATCCCCATCGTGTGCTTAACAGTTACATCTTCAGGCACGATGGATATATTAGATGAAGGCAAGATTGTCATCGCTTAATTCTAATTCTTGGGATAACGGGGCAAAATATTGTTCAATTGTGCGGTGATCCACCTTATTTAATTGACTGGGTTGCCATTGGGGTTGTTTGCATTTATCGATTAGCAAGGCGCGCACGCCTTCAAAAAAATCATGATCCGTTAAAAAACGGTGCGCTAAACGGTAATCAGTGGTTAAACATTGAGCCAAAGTCTGAGTGTTGGCCAATTGCAGCTGTGTTAAAGCAACCACCAAACTGGTGGGAGATTTGGTATGCAACATCGCCAGTGTTTGTGCGGCCCACTCATGGGTGCGTGCGGCGATTTCCAATTGTTCGAAAATGGCAGTGACGGTGGGTTGGTGAAAACATTGATCAATGATGGATTGATGTTGTTCAATAACGCTAGAGGCGGTCGGCTGATTGGCTTCACTGAGGACTTGATCAAGCTGTTCCCCTTTGGTGGATTGCAGCGTGTCTAGCAGCGCAGGTAAGTCGTCTGCCGCTAGACTGTACTGAATTAAACCGGCGTAAACACAATCGGCTTGGTTTAATTGAATACCGGTTAATGCTAAATAAGAGCCTAATGCACCTGGGCAGCGTGCCAATAAATAACTGCTGCCAATGTCTGGGAAAAAACCGATTTGAGTTTCTGGCATGGCGAAGCGCAAGTTTTCAGTGGCGACAACTCGACAGCCGTGAAGCGAGATCCCCACACCGCCACCCATGGTAATGCCATTTAACAGAGCAATGTATGGTTTAGGGTAGCGAGCGATTCGATAATTAAGCGTGTACTCGTGGGTAAAAAAATCAAACACATCTGGATTGCCGGCTAACTTCTCTTGATATAAGCGTCGAATATCACCGCCGGCACAAAACGCTTTGGGGTCGGCTGATTGGATCACCACTGCTTTGATGCTGTCATCTACTTGCCATTGTGCCAATTGATGATTGAGCGTTTTGATCATTGAATAAGTAAGAGCATTGAGCGATTGCCCACGCTGTAAGGTCAATAATCCTAAATCGCCTGTTGAGTGAGTCAGGCGGGTACAATCGATTTCCATGGTTGTCACATTATTCTCCACAAAAGTTAGGGGTTTGTTTTTGTAAAAACGCCGTCACGCCAATTTGTTTGTCTTGGGTCGTGCACAATAAGGCAAAATGATTGGCTTCAATTGCTAAGGCTTGTTCTAGCGATACGTCCAAACCTTGATCAATGGTTTGCATAATATGATCCAAGGCAATGGGGGCTAAGTTGGTGATGGCATTGATTTGGTTTAAAGCGATGTCTAATAAATCTTCATCCGTGCCAATCACATTTTGAACCAAGCCCCATTGGTATGCTTGAGTGGTGTCAATGGTACGACCGGTTAAGCATAAATCCAGAGCCCGACCTTTGCCAACCAAACGCGCTAAGCGTACGGTACCACCGTAACCTGGCATGATGCCTAATTTAATTTCAGGTTGGCCGAATTTAGCATCAGGATGGGCTAAGCGTAACGTTGCCGCCATTGCCAATTCACAGCCGCCTCCTAAAGCGTAACCATGAATGGCGGCAATCGAAGGTTTGCCAAGGGTTTCTAGCAAGCGAAAAACACGTTGACCCTGTTGGGCGAACCGTAAACCGTCTGTTGCGTTGGCGTCGGCGATTTGATTAATGTCAGCGCCAGCGCAGAACGCTTTCCCATGACCACTTAGAACGAGTCCTTTGATGGTAGGGTTGGTTTGTGCTTGTTGTAAGGTTTGCTCCAATTCATCCAGCAGTGCGGCATTGAGTGCATTTAATTTATCCGGGCGATGCAATTCAATGTGCAAAATGGCATCGGTTTGAGTCAGATGTAAATGAGACATAATGCTTATCCTTATCGTGATGGTGGGAAAAGTTTTTCATAGTAGTTAAAAATGACAGATGGAACAACTGTTTCAAAATTACTGAGAGACGGGTACGGTAGTGCGGTCAAACAAACTGTGTTATAAATCCTGCCATTCTAAGAGAATGCAAGATGCGTATGGCTGCTCCGCAACAAATATTAGAACAGGTGTTTGGGTTTGCTCAATTTCGTTCCCAGCAAGAGGTGGTGATCGAGGAATTGGTTGCTGGTCGAGATCAATTCGTGCTAATGCCCACCGGTGGTGGGAAATCATTGTGTTATCAAATTCCAGCGTTGGTGCGTTCAGGGGTGGCGATTGTGGTATCTCCATTGATTTCATTGATGCAAGATCAAGTTCATGCTTTGCAAGCCAATGGCGTGGCGGCAGCTTATTATAATTCAGCGCTGTCGAGTGAAGATTCACGTCGAGTATTGGCAAAAATGCACCAGCATGAATTGGATTTGTTGTATATCGCACCGGAGCGATTGATGATGGAGCGGTTTTTGCAGCGATTAGAGGAAATTGATATTGCTTTGTTTGCCATCGATGAGGCGCATTGTGTGTCGCAATGGGGACATGATTTTCGACCGGAATATGTGCAATTGGGGCAGTTGCGTCAGACATTTCCTGATATTCCAATGATTGCATTGACCGCGACTGCCGATGCGCAAACTCGGCAGGATGTGATGATGCAGTTGCGATTGCGCGATCCTCAGGTTCACGTTGCCAGTTTTGATCGGCCTAATATTCGATACACGGTATTAGAAAAACATAAGCCATTTGATCAATTAATTCAGTTTGTGGGTGAGCGTCGTGGGCAAGCCGGAATTGTGTATTGCACGACCCGTAAAAAAGTGGAGGAAGTCACCCAGCGTTTACAAACAGAAGGGATTGAGAGTTTGGCGTATCATGCCGGGCTGCCAGTGCAGCAACGACAACATGCCCAGCAAGCGTTTCAACGCGATGATATTCATATTATTGTGGCGACAGTGGCGTTTGGGATGGGTATTGATAAGCCGAATGTGCGTTTTATTGTACATTTTAATATTGCCAAAAATATTGAAAATTATTATCAGGAAACCGGTCGTGCCGGTCGCGATAATTTACCCGCCGAAGCTCTGACGTTGTTTGGTTTGAGTGATTTGGTACAAGTACGAGCCTTGTTGGAGCGAACGGAAAATCCAACTCAGCGACGCATTGAATTGCATAAATTAAATGCCATCGCCGGTTTTGCCGAAGCGCAAACGTGTCGGCGTCAAGTGTTGTTAAATTATTTTGGTGAATCGCTGGCGGTCGCGTGTGGCAATTGTGATATTTGTTTGCATCCACCGCAGCAATATGATGCCACAGTGGATGCACAAAAAGCTTTGTCATGTGTTTATCGGGTGCAACAGCGATTTGGCTTGGGACATGTGATTGATGTTTTACGAGGACGAAAAAACGTGCGTATTCAACAATATCGGCATGATCAATTATCCACGTTCGGCATCGG
>WLWR01000220.1 GCA_012103495.1 Legionellales bacterium | reverse complement strand
ATATGAAGCTGGCGAGTCGTTACGTTTTGATGAACTGTCCAGCTGAATGGGGGTGCATGGCAAGTTACATGTTATGCATGCATTGAATATGATCCCTGCTCCCAAAACACACTCCAAAAAAATAACTCCGGCGTTTGCTCGTTCCAGTTACTGGGTACGCGCACCATGCAGCGGTATTTTACACCCTTTCAAAGCCTTGGGCAGAAAAGTAAAAGAAGGAGAGTTACTCGCCAAAATTGGTAATCCTACCGGCATAGAAGAATACAAACTGCATTCACCTTTATCCGGTATTATCATTGGCAAAAGCAACATGCCTATGGTACACGAAGGCGCGGCGCTATTTCACATCGCTTGTTTTGAACAATTAAAATCTGTTGCACAACAAATTGAATATTTACAAGAATCTTACGATGATATACCACCGCCGGTTGAACCTTTATAAGGATTTATGATGACCCAAAAAAGGAAAATTATTCACAAAAAATTATTAATTGGTCGCAACGAATGGTGCCAACTACCAGGCCTAAACATTCCCGCCATTAGGGCAAAAATTGATACCGGCGCCAAAACTTCAGCCATCCACGCATTCAATATTAAACCTTTGCACCGAGAAACCTACGTACGCTTTGATGTTCATCCACTGCAAGGTGACGAAAGCATTCTCATTCATTGCCAAGCCCCCATCCTTGATAAACGATACATCATGAGCTCCAATGGTCATAAAGAACATCGATACGTGATTGTCACCTCTCTTAAAATAGATGGTCAATGCTGGGATATTGAATTAACTCTATCCAATCGTGACCCTTTACGACATCGAATGCTGCTAGGTCGTCAGGCACTCAATCATCGTGTTGTTATTGATCCCGGTATTGTTTGCAACCAAACCACATTATTAAATGAAACCGTGTTGGAACTTTATTCACACCATGGAGCACATAAAATTGTCATCGATTGATCATTTCCTGATTCGATATTCCTTTTTAACTATGGTTAGCATATGAATGCTCGCATAAAAACAGACATGCTCGATGAAAGACCAAGCAAAACAGTTTGAATGGCATCACTGTATTTTATAACTTGCAAAAATTTCATTTTCGGCCTTAGGTTAATGAAAAAATAGATTTGCTGGCTTATAACCTCAATGGCGATTTCAATTTAGTGCAAAATGCGATTTCACAACAAGGATCTGATGTGGTTATTGCGCTGGATCAATTGGGTGGTCAAGCAAATAATGATGTGATAAACCTACAGGGCGTTCAGGCTGCAGATTTAGGTGCCAATGATTTCATTCTATAAAGCACCTATAGCTATTCTACTGAAGTAACTGTTGGACTACACCAGACAAAACACCCTGCCTAAAGTAGGATAGTTTTAGACTCCGGATTATGATTGTTGATATTGATTGGCCCATCGTTGTTTAATCTGTTCTTTGTTGACAACATAAACACCCAGTAACACACCCGAGATAATTAATAAAATACTCCCCAATTCAATGATTGATGGAAATTTCCAATCCCACAAATGTTCATAAGCAATACTGGCAATGATTTCAAACACAATGGCTTGTCCTACCAGCATCGCCGGCAAATGGCGCGATACTACATTCCACATGAGTGTGGCAAACCAAGAAACAACAATACCAAGTACCAAACAAGTGATCACAAATAATACGATCAATTCATTGAATGAAAATTCAAGCGTTCCCTCGATGAAGAAAGGTTTTTTTAATACCCCAAAATAAATTGTGCTGGCAAACACTGATTGCACAAGCGCACTCAATCCAATGGCAATCGTCCATTGCTGACTACGGATGTGATGATGCGCTTTTAAATAATAAATATTATGAACCCCATACCAAGTCCAAACAATCAACGCGCCCACCGAAAATACAATGCCCCAAAGCAACTTGGCATCTTGTTCAGCTGAATACAGGCTAAATTTATAGCCATTAATTAACAACAGCCCCAGTAAAATAAACATTAAAGGTAACAGTAATTGCTTAAATGAAATTTGACGTTCAATCAGATTACCCAGCACCATCATAGTGATCGGCACAGTCCCCACAATCAATGCCGTCACTGATACCCCACTGTAATGAATCGCCGCTGTCAGCAATAAGTAATAACCAACGTTGCCACACAAAGCAAACCAGAAAGCAATCCCCCAATCTTGTCGGGTCAACAACCGCAATGATTTCATTTGAAAAATGCCCAATACCAATGCCATCAGTCCGTAACAAAGGTAACGTCCAAAAGCAATCGCCGCAGGTGAAATTGAATCTAATAAATAGGGCGCAAAAAAAGCCAAGCCCCAAATAAAATTGGTGATGATTGCCAACCCAATATAAAATAATTGATTCATATTTATCTCTTTACTCTCATATTATGAGCTTCCCGCTCCTCAAAACTCCTTACTATACCCATTCCACTTGAAGATGCGAATTTTAAGCGTGCATTGAATGGCATCTTGCGCCGTTTTTCATGAAAAAAATCCTCGAATTAGCTCGCTAGTCCTGCGGTTTTTTTCAATCAAAACCCCGCAATCTACCATCCACTGCAAGCTTAAAATATCAACTGA